>CAIYBQ010000305.1 GCA_903924445.1 uncultured Armatimonadota bacterium
ACGTAAAAAGTTCAGCAGTGGCAAAAGCGCAAGACGGGCACCGAGAACCGTCCCGAGAATCATCCCGAGCGGAACCCCAACCGCAACGCTCAGCGCGTAACCTGCTGCAACGCGCGACAGGGATGCGAGCGTGTCACGGAAAATACTGCCACTTGCAACCTCCTCGCGGAAGCCCGTGACAAACGCCGCAGGTGTCGGAAAGAACTGCTCCGACAAATACCCACGGGCACTCGCAAGCCACCAAATCAGGAGCAAGGTGCCAAATGTCAGCGATGGGTAAAGCCAGCTGTTTATAGAATTACGGATGTGTTTTGTGTCCAAAGCCTAAAAGTGTAGCACGCTGAAGTGCTACGCAAGCCTTTCAGCCAGAGACGTACGGTCATTTATGCACGTTGAACACAGGGATAGTGCGGCGCTGGAATACGAACGAAACCTGCCAAAAGCCCGATGACCACACACACTTCCTTTGATACCGTGTTGACATCATGCGTGTGAACAGGTGGTTTGTTGTCGCGGCCTCGATGGCAATTGCCATAACACCGCTTATCGCCACATCCAGCGAAGCGGGTTCTGCACGCTCCGATGAACGCTCGCTCGATGCGATTGGCTACTTCACAAAAACACCATCCAACAAAGTCGAGCGCCTGCACACCGCGATCATGGCTGGAAAAAGCCCGCTCACCTACGATGCCAAATTTGGCTATCTGCCATCCCTCCTACGGACGCTTGGAATCAATGCCAGCACCCAAAGCATGGTCTTTTCAAAGACATCCCTCCAAATCGCACACATCCGCCCAAGTAACCCGAGAGCCCTGTACTTCTCCGATGACATTTACATTGGCTATATCCCCGGCTCCGATATCATCGAGATCTCCGTAGCTGATCCAGCCCTCGGTGGGGTCTTTTACACCTTCAAAAACCGGGGCAGTGGCGCGCCGGCATTCAATCGGCAAACCTACGAGTGCCTTCAATGCCATGATGGCGGATTAACAAGCGGCGTCCCAGGGCACACGGTGCGTTCAGTTCACCCGTACCCGGATGGCCAAGTCGACTTCAGCAGCGGAACACACATCATTTCCGATGCAACCCCGCACTCCGAGCGCTTTGGGGGATGGTGGGTCACCGGAAAACACCTCGCGCTCAACCACGAGGGTAACGCCTTCGTTCGTGGGAGCGGCGGCATGGACAATCCGCTCCGGGCGAACCGGACACCTGAAAAACTACCCGCTGGAATCATCGACTTAAAGGATTACATCGCAGATACATCCGATGTCGTCGCGCAGCTCATCCTCCAGCACCAAACCGTGGTCCACAACCGAATCACCGCGGTGACCTATGGCACGACGCTTGCCCTCGCCGATGATGCATCGATTGGTGAATCCCTCGGCAATAAACCCGGTGAGCTCCTCGGGAGCACGCTTTCGCGTATCCGGAATAGCTCAGATGCGTTGCTAGAGACGCTGTTTTTTGTGGATGAAGCGGCGTTTCCGGCTCCCATCGATGGCAACAAGCGCACCATGGTTGACTTTGTAAAGCAGGGTCCTCGGGATGCAAACCAGCAAACACTTCGCCAGCTTGACCTGCGGACGCGGTTGTTCCGCTACCGGCTGAGCTTTCTGGTGCACTCATTGGGATTTAAGGGGATGCCGCTACAGGCCCGGTCCTATTGCTGGATACGTATCAAGGCTGCGCTTGCAATCTCCGATGACCGCCTGACGGCTAAGTTGGATGCAAACGAACGTAAAACTATTCATGAGATTTTGCAAGCCACCGAACAGGAATATAGGGATGCCCCTGCGGATATCCGGGACTGGAAACCGACCGGTTTTACGGCTAAGTGATGCATTAACAAGCAGCCCATCAAGGTATACTCAGCCTACTTTGTGACAATGTTCACAAACCTTGTTACCCAGATGGCACAATTACACGCGAACAATCCACTCCCGACGCCGCAGCAGAAGCATGCGTACGTTCAGGATATGTTTGATGCCATCGCGCCGCGCTATGACCTCCTGAATTCTGTCCTCAGCATGCGCCTCCACCATGCGTGGCGAGATGCCACCGTAAAGGCACTCGCCCTCACGAATGGTTCATCCGCGCTTGATATCTGCACCGGAACCGGCGACCTCGCATTTGCACTCAGCGGCGCGTGTGGACCCGCGGGAGTCGTGGATGCATCCGACTTTTCAGAAGGCATGCTGTCGATCGCACGCACAAAAATTACGCCACGTGGCGGTGCACCTGTTACATTTCAGCAGGCGGATGCGCAAAAGCTTCCGTATGCCGGAAACACCTATGATGCAGTCACAGTCGCGTTCGGGATGCGAAACGTCGCTGACATCACGGCCGGAATAACCGAAATGGTACGCGTCGCAAAGCCCGGTGGCCGTGTTGCAATCCTTGAGTTTAACCAGCCAACAAAGG
>CAIYBQ010000306.1 GCA_903924445.1 uncultured Armatimonadota bacterium
GCCGAGTACGCAAAGTTCATCGCAAGCCGCAATGAGCTCCTTGGTTCCGCTGGTCAGCTCGAAGCTGTCCGCGCATCCCTCAAGGCTTAACCCTTAGCTGATGCGTTGCTACGGCCCCGGGGTTACCCCGGGGCCTTTCTTTTTCACGGGAGCGTTCAAATGACCATGACCCCAAAGGAACTCGTCGGCAAAACGGCGGCCAAGCGTATCCACGATGGCATGCTGATTGGCCTCGGTACTGGCAGCACCGCAAAGTGGTTTACCCACTATGTGGCTGAGCGGGTCCGCGATGAAAACCTGATGGTGCGATGTGTCTGTACATCGGATGCAACCGAACAGCAGGCCCGTGCCGCCGGGCTGAATGTTATTCCGCTTGGCGCCGGGATGACGCTGGACATTTGTGTGGATGGCGCGGATGAGTTTAACAGCGACCTCATTTTGATCAAGGGTGGGGGTGGCGCCCACGTCCGCGAAAAGATCGTGGCTCGCGCCGCGCGGCAGGTGGTCATCGTGACGGATTCCAGCAAGCGCGTCGCAACGCTTGGAGCCTTCCCGCTGCCTGTTGCGGTTTTGCCATTTGCCGCAGAGAGCACGGCTGAGCTGCTCCATCAATGCTTTGAAGTGCCGGTAACGCAGCGGACATCCCCGGATGGCATGCCCTTTGTCTCCGATGACAACCTCGCGATTCTTGACCTCCACTTTGGCGTGATTCAACGGCCCGCGCTCCTCGATCAGCGGATTAGGCAGCTGCCAGGCGTTGTTGACACTGGGCTATTCGTTGGAATTGCGCACGAGGTGCTGGTCGCGCACCCGGATGGCCGTGTCGAATCCGTGAGGCCACCGCAATGACAGATACACAAATCGCGCGGAGATTCCGTCAGATTGGCGACATTTTAGAAATCAAGGGCGAGAATCCGTTCAAGATCAAGGCATACCGTACAGCCTGCGACACGATTGAAGCGCTGGAAGACAATCTTGCGGACATCGATGCCCGCGGCGAGCTCCAGAATATCCCGGGCTTTGGTCCAGCCATTGTGGGCAAGACGCGTGAGTTTCTGACAACGGGCACATGTGAGCTCTGGGAGAAGATCAAATCCGATGTCCCAGCGGGTGTGATTCAGCTGGCCGGAATTCGCGGTGTTGGCCCCAAAGTGGCTGCGCAGGTCTTTAAGGAGCTGAATGTAACTACTGTAGATGCCCTTGAAGCGGCGGCGCAGAGCGGTCAGCTGCAGGCACTGAGTGGCTTTGGCGCGGCGAAAGAGAAGAAACTGCTCGAGTCCATCGCGGCGTGGCGGCGTATCGGCAGCCGTGTCCCACTGTGGAAGGCGCTTCCATTTGCGGCGAGAGTTTCCCGGGTTTTGCTGGCATCCGGATGTGTGTCCGATGTGCAGCTCACGGGGGAGGCCCGTCGCGGGATGGACACGCTCTCGGGTGTCCGCTTCCTGGTTGCCGGGGCTGACACGGTTGCAGTCACAAAGACAATCGTTGGCCAAGGCTGGTTTGATGCCGAAGCATCCACACTGGCTAATGGAGACATCACGGGCATCATCGATGAAATGCCTGTCCACTTCTCGATTGTCGAGAAGATCACGGGAAGCCTGCTCCTTACAGAAACTGGGCCTGAGACGTTTGTCCATTGGATTACTGGCCAGCTACCGGGTGGACTTACCGACGATTTTGCATCCGAGGATGCCATCTTTGAAGCTGCTGGGATGCGTTTTATTGACCCGGAAATCCGTGACCACAGCGAGGATGCCGCACGCGTCGGACGCGGTGAACTCCGACTTGTGACCCTCGGTGACTTCACCGCGCAGCTGCATGAGCACACAACGTGGTCGGATGGACGTAACTCCATTTCCGAAATGGCGGATGAAGCGATGCGTCGTGGGTGGACAACGCTTGGCATCACAGATCACAGCGCGAGCCTCACGGTTGCACGTGGCCTAACGACAGAGCGGCACATCGCGCAGTTTGAAGAGCTCGCGCCGCTGCAAATCGCCTATGCAGAACAGGAATTAGCACTTCTTGCCGGGCTGGAAGCGGACATTTTGCAGGATGGCAGCCTTGACTGCGCACCCGAAATTCTGAGCCAGCTGCACTATGTTGTGGCATCCGTTCATATCCGCTACAAGGAAACCGAGGCTCAAATGACGGAGCGGATGTGCACGGCGATCGCTCAGCCGAAAACGCGGATTCTGGGCCACCCGACGGGGCGTCTCCTCGGTCGACGCGAAGGCTATGCGGTCGACATGAACGCTGTCATCGATTCCGCAGTTAAACACAACGTCGCGATAGAAATCAATGCCGGCCCGGAGCGGATGGATCTTTGCGACGAATGGGTGCGTATCGGAGCGGCAAAGGGTGCAAAGTTCAGTATCAACGCGGATGCGCACGCGATCAGTCACTTTGACTGGCTGCCGTACGGTCTTGCAATGGCCCGGCGCGCCGGCCTTACCAAGGAGCAGGTCGTGAACTGCTGGGAGCCTGGCAAGCTCGTCGCGTGGCTACTGCGGATTTAGC
>CAIYBQ010000307.1 GCA_903924445.1 uncultured Armatimonadota bacterium
AGTCGGTGTTTGAACCGTTAGGTTTCCATTTCCCAGAGGCGGCTTGAAGTGATGCAGAAACGTTGTGAAAGCAGTGGCAATGATGGTTGCCGTGAGCAAACCTGCCTTTTGCAGCGGGGTCATCCCGGCCTTTTGCGCGATGGCCGCCGGGTAAATAGCAAACACCAGCGCCAGGCACATGTGTTGAATGCTTAAGAGCAGCAGCCCTGGCTGTGGCGGGATGTCATCTGCGCCGTATTGGAGGCGATCTGGCTTCTTTGCCACGTTAGGACATACTCTCGGATCCGAACAACATCTATACTCCGCGCAAAGTCAACAGGTCTGCCAAACCAGTAATCCGCACAACCTCCGCGACTGCTGGTGGAAGTGAGTGCAATACAAACGGCACACCTTTTGCCTGATAGGCACGGCTTACGAGGAGGAGAACACGGATTCCAGCTGTACTCAAGTGCGTTACTGCGGAGAAATCGAGCGCAATTGCGGCGGTGTTTCCATTTAGGTGAGCAAGCAATGCATCTTGGTGATGCCCAGCCGTCTGGCTATCCAGTCGCCCGGTTAGCTTGTACTCAATGACATCGTCCACACTGCTATTTTCCACTGCCACATTCTAGCAGGTACAAGCCGGCACCCTACACAGGCGATTCGAGGCATTAGAATCAAATCCGGCATCAGAATAGATGCTGTGTTAGCACCTTGTGATTGCACTCGTGCATCTGGACGGCGATAATACCCGGGCAGTCTAGTACCGCCCGGGAGTGGGTTCACGCACGCATGAGTATCCTGACGGTTTCCAACCTGGCGAAAAGCTATGGTGCAGACCAGCTGTTTTCCGACATCACCTTCACCATCGCCGCCGGGCAAAAACTTGGCCTGATTGGGCGCAATGGTGGCGGCAAAACAACCCTCCTCAAGATTCTCCTTGGGCAGGAAGCGGCCGACCCTAATAGCTCTGCGCCGCCAAAGGTCACGATTGCCGCCGGTAGACGAATGGGCTACCTCCGCCAAGAAGCCCCGGTTCATCCGGAACGCACCATCGCCGAAGAAATCGAAGTCGCCCTCGAACCCTACCGCGCCGTCCAGGCACGGATTACTGCCGCCGAACATGCGATGAGCGCTGCGACATCCGACGATGCTCTTGCAACAGCCTTGGAAGACTACACCGAGGCATTGGATGAGTTCGAATCGCGCGGTGGCTGGGAAATCGAAGCCGAAAAGGACAGCACCCTGATGCGTCTTGGGTTCGGGCCGGATGTCCTCGCCAAACAGGTCGGCGCGTGTTCCGGAGGTGAACAAACCCGCCTCGCGCTCGCAAAGCTTGTGCTGACGCGACCTGATCTGCTGATACTCGATGAGCCAACAAACCACCTCGATATCAACGCAACGGAATGGCTCGAAGGCTTCCTCAAAGAATACGCCGGTGCGGTGATTCTGGTCAGCCACGACCGCTACTTCCTGGATGCCGTTGTCGACACGATTGCCGAGCTCGAGTTTCAAAAGCTGACGATTTACAAAGGCAACTACTCTCACTTCCGTAGACAAAAAGAAGAGCGTCTCCAGCGTCAACAGGAGATGTACGAAAACCAGCAAAAAGAAATTGAGCGTCTGAAGGATCTTGTCAAGCGGAACATGGGCGCGGATTCAACGCAGTCCAATATCCGGCATAAAACCCTTGGACGTATCGAACGTATGGAAAAAGTCGAAGCCGTTCGCTTCGATAACAGCCGTGTAAAAGCCCGTATCGATGATAAAAATGCAGGTCGAATCGGCCGCGAAGTCCTCAACATCAATGGTCTGACAAAGTCCTTTGGTGAACGAACACTGTTCGCAAACCTCGAAGCCATCATTGAGCGTGGCGACCGCGTGGGTTTTGTTGGACCAAATGGCGCTGGGAAGACGACGTTGGTACGGATGCTGCTCGGTGAAGAGGAAGCGACCTCCGGCACGATGCAGTGGGGCCATAACGTAAAACGGGCTTACTTTAGCCAGCATGCGACCGATGCCCTTGATGTCTCAAAAACCGTCATTGACACGCTTCGGGATGAAATGCCAGGCTGGACAGAAACACAGCTACGTGGTTATCTCGCGCGGTTTTTGTTTGTTGGGGATGATGTCTTTAAGAAAGTTGACATGCTCTCGGGTGGCGAGAAGAACAAGCTGGCCCTCGGCTGTATGCTCCTCCGCCCGACTAACCTTTTGATCCTGGATGAACCGACAAACCACCTCGATATCGAGTCGTGCGAAACGCTTGGCCAAATGCTGACCGAGTACAGCGGGACGCTTTTCCTCGTCAGTCATGACCGCTACCTGTTGAATGCGGTAACAACCAAGACGCTTGGGCTATCCGGCAAGGGTACCGCTGAGCTGATCGAAGGCAACTATGCCGTCTGGCGCGCTGAATATCAAGATAAGCCTGTCGCGGCGACGAAAAAGGCGCAAACGGCACCGGCTAGTCAACCGCAAGCTGCGCCTCAAAATAGTCGTGAACAACAAAAACAACGCGGCAAAACGGAAGCTGCGATGGCCCGTGCAGAAACACGCATCAGTGAGCTGGAGGCAGAGCTTGCGGGTATTGAAGTCAAGCTTGCGAGCGGCGGCGGCCTGGATGTCGTTGCGCTGGCATCAGACCATGCCCGTGTTCAGGATGCGCTCACGGCTGCGATGGCTGACTGGGAGGCACTGGCCGCTGAGCTTGGCTAAACGGTTTTAGTCAAGCGGCGCGCGCAAAAGGCATCCGAACTCTTTAGCAAAGTTCACTGACACACGGGCGTGCACTGCACCCTGCTCATCGTGGAAACGCATGCAGCCGAACTTTGCGAAAACGCCTTCATGCCAGATGTTTGGGTGGATGTAGAGTCCTTTACTGCCATCGAATGCGAAGCAGACAAACTGCTGCGGCGTGATGTCATCGGTTGGGAGCGCGAGCGGCACATAAAACGGCTCGTTCTGAAGGGGATAGAACAGCTGTCCGCCATCCGGGTGGTAGTTGGCATGCCAAAGCAACATTTGTGATGGCAGATTCGTGTGCTCAGTGGATGCAAGCTCTGGCAAGGTGTTGTACGCCAAAATGTAGTTACCACCGACGGCCGCATTGCGACCAAACAGTAAGTCGCCCTTCCACTCGCTCTCAAAAATCCCGACCTTTGTGCCCGCCTCGTCGCCGGTGCCATCATCGATGGGGCGCCACCCCGCAGCTGGCCACTTGACGATTTCGAGATGAAAGCCATCCGGGTCATCCACAAGGCAACCATACCCCTTGAGGGTATCTTCCGTAGCGATGACTACGGGCATCGTAACGATGTCCAGACCGTGTGGAAGGTCAGGGTTCATATAGTCAATTGCAGCGGCCATTGTGTCAATCCACCATTCCTTTTGTGCAATTCCGGAAAGCATTTATCTACCATCCGACAGCTCAATTTAGAACTAATATACGCCGTTAAACGTGGGTCCTGATCGCAATGCGTTGATCTCAAGCCTCTGCTTCCGCCTAACATTGAAGCGTAAAACGGATAACGGATTCAGAGTCATTTGATACAGCTCCTTGGGGGCTTTGCACTTAGTGTGAAATTCATCAATCTTATCCAAATTGCCGCATACCGGTGACATGTGCTTGATAGAATTTCGAGATGCCATTGTCAAAATATCTGGAGACGTTTCCCATTGTCGGAGCGGATGTCTATATCCACCCAAGCGCTCAAGTCATCGGGGATGTCACGATCGGGGATGAATGCTCCATTTGGCCAAATGCGGTTCTTCGCGGCGATGTGAACTCAATCCGAATAGGCCGCGGGTCCAATGTTCAGGACCTTGTGATGTGTCATGTCACCCACAAGAGCGCCCACCTCCCCAACGGCTACACCCTCACGATTGGTGACCACGTCACGGTTGGACACTCGGCAATTCTGCACGGCTGTTGCATCGGTAATGATGTCCTGATCGGCATGGGGTCGATTATTCTTGATGATGTTGTCATTGAGGACAACGTGATGGTCGGAGCCGGTAGCCTTGTCACAAGTGGCAAGCGTCTCGAAAGCGGCTATCTCTATTTGGGAAGCCCCGCTAAGCAAGTCCGTGCCCTTACCCCGGATGAAATCACTGGACTCCGCTACTCCGCAGAGCATTACATTCGCGTCAAGAACAACTTTCTCATCACTGATGCCAGCGATGCCGCTGATACAGCATCCTAAGTCGAAACCCACACCAAGATCGGAATCCTAAACATGCCTCTCTTCCGCCAGCAAACCGCCGCCGTCCGCAGCGAGACCATTTCGCCTATCCGCAACGCTTCGTTCAACAAGGGTGGCAGCGCCCGCGTCCGCAAACAAGGTGGAACGCCGGTTCAAGGTCCTGCAAATGTGCAGATTTTTGAAGGCTCCACGGATGGCAACCGTCAGGTGGATCCGCAAATCGCCGTCGGCGGCGGCCATGTCCTCCATGGCACTAACAATGGCTTAGTGATTTACGACAAGCGTGGGACATACCGTATGGGGGTACCACAATCCGAGTTCAATCAAGGCATCGACCCCAAAATGGTCTTTCACCTAAAGAGCAAGACCTATGTCTTTGACCTGTGGAATCCATGGGATGACGCCAAGAAGAAGCCGGTCAATGTGTCCGTTTCTGAGACATCGGACCCGACGGGTGCATGGAATACGTATCCCGTGCCAGCTCCCGGCGGCGTCGATGGCGGTGCGATCGGCGCATCCAGTAAATGGATTGGCTATTCGTTTCCCGGAGGTCCTGAGCAGACATTTGTGATGTCCCTCGCCGATGCGCGTGCGGGGAAACCGGTTCAGGTCTACCACTTTGCAGGCAACCTTGGGCATCCGGTGAACCATCAGGATGACACCGATGACATCCTGTTTTTCCAATTTGGACGCGGCGGCGAGCTAGTGATCACGACTGTTGGCGCCGGCCCGGATGGCGCTCCGGTCATCAAGTCTGTTGTGCGCAAGCCACACGGCATCGATTACATGCAGTTCCCTCCTCAGGCAGCACAAAAGGGCACCGACAAGCGGACAGCGAGCGGTGACCGTAACCCGAAGAATGTTGTGCTGCAGAGCAAGCACCTTTGGTTTGCGCAGACGGTAAATGTGGATGGTCGTGCAGCGGTGCAATGGCATCAGCTTCGCCTCGATGGCTCCTTCGTACAATCTGGGCGCATCTCCCATACGGTCAACAGCTATATTGAGGCGAGTATCGGGGTCAACAAAGATAATGATGTCCTCGTAGGCTTTCAAGAGGCAGGTCCGGACATGTTTATCTCACCGCGGTGCGCATTCCGAGCAGCCGGGGATGCACCGGGAACAACCCGTGGGCTCATTTCCCTTGGGGAGGGCCTTGCGGCAACCGAAGGCGGTGCGTGGGGCGACTATTCGTGTACGACGGTGGATGGCGACAATGGCATCGACCTCTGGACCATCCAGAGCATGGCCAATGCCAAGGGGCGCGGGGATTGCCGTATCGCGAAAATCGAAGTGAAAGCCATGCGCAGGAAGTGACATTTGAGGAGGTTCATCCTAGCGATGTAACCGATGCTATTCTCCGGGAGCTGCACGGAATAGTGTGCGTGCTCGAACAAGAGCGCCTCCCGGATGACCCTCCGCCATCCTTTGACATGTTTCAGACAGGGTTCTGTAATGCACACCCGATGATGGCAAATCGGCACTGGCTGATCCGGTCAACGGGTGGCGTGGCACTTGGGAGAATTGACTACTCAACGCTGCGCTCTGAGGAAAACCAACATCTGGTGCAGCTGCGCATTGGAATTCTCCCAGAGCATCGCGGCTATGGAATTGCGAAGCGCGCGCTCCCGATGCTGATTGACTTGGCCCGTGCGGAAAACCGTACGGTCATCATGGCGAGGACGTACAGCACAGTCCCAAGCGGTGTTGCGTTCATGAAGTGTCTTGGGGCTGAAGCCAGCCTCACAGAAGAATGTGTCCAGGTGCGCATTGCGGATATCCCGGCAGCGTTACTTGAAAAGCATATGCCACATACCCCAGATGGGTATAAACTCCACATCTGGCGAAATGCGTATCCGGAGTGCCACATCAACGATGCGGTTATGCTGCATGGCTTGGTAAACGAGGTACCTCGTGGCAGCTTGGATGTCAGTGACATCACGACGACTCCCGAGCAGCAGCGGGATGAAGAGGCGGCCTACGCGCTGCGCGGCATAAAGCGCTGGACATTTGCTGTCGAGCATGTTGTATCGGGTGCGTTCATCGGCTTCTCGGAAGTCTTTCAAAGCGCGGGTAAGCCGCACGTCCTCCAGCAGGGCATCACTGCAATCGGGAAAGACCACCGTGGCCACGGCCTTGGCTGGTGGGTAAAGTTCACGGCCATCAAGACAATCAAGATGGAAGCTCCAGATGTCACTGTGATTCGGACAGAAAACGCCGTGGGCAATGCTGGCATCGCGCATATAAACGCTGTCTTAGGTTTCAAAGTCACGATGGAGGAGACTATTTGGCAGGTTTCTCTTGGTGACCTAACGAAGTTTGTGGATGAGAGACAATCCGGGGGCGCTTGCTCAGCGGATGTGTAAGGAGGCATTGCGATGAAGCAGCCACAAGGTAAGCGGACACCGGTTATTTTCGATACGGACATGGGCAACGATGTCGATGATGCGCTGGCGCTTGCTGTATTGCATGCACTCGAGAGTCGGGGTCAGTGCCAGATTCTCGCGTGTACGATGACGCGCAATGACCCGAAGTCGGCCCTCTATACGGATGCCGTCAACCACTTTTACGGCCGTCCGCGTATCCCAATTGGTGTGATTCGCCATACCAAGCCGGCGGATCCAAGCTCTTTTGTTGGCGCTCATTCCCAGTTCAAAACTGCAGTGAATCCCGACACCGCACCGGAAGCCGTTGAGCTGATTCGCAAGACGCTGAAGTCACAACAAGATGGCTCCGTGGTCCTGATTCAGGTCGGTTTTTTCAGCAACTTTGCGCGGATGGCAGCAAACCCTGAAGACCGTGCGCTGATTGCGCGCAAGGTGAAGTTTCTTTCGGTGATGGCGGGCGCGTTTACCAGCATCGATGGCAACGCGCACTTCACTGAGTACAACGTTACGCAGGATGTTCCGAGTGCACAGACGCTGACGGAATTGTGGCCGACTCCGATCGTGTGGGGCGGCTTTGAGATCGGCTGGGCATTGCGGTATCCGCTGACATCCGTTGCGCAGGACTTCGGCTATGTCGAAAAGCATCCAATTCAGATTGCATACAAGCTCTATTGCCAGCCAAAAGAAGAGCGTCCGTGCTGGGATTTGGCAAGCTGTCTGTATGCCGTCCTTCCAGACCGCCCAGAGTACTTTTCGCTTTCCGAACACGGTCAGGTGGTAGTCGAAAAGGATGGCTTTACCAAGTTCATTCCAAAGCCCAATGGGCGCGACCGCTATCTAAAAATGGACATCAAGCAGACGGCGCGGATGCTTGAGGCGCTGGTGGGGTTGACGAGCCAGCCGCCGGGATAAACGGGAATTTACCCCTGTGGGGTATGGGCACTCACTCTACCCCACCTGAACGGCATTGCCCGCGTGAT
>CAIYBQ010000308.1 GCA_903924445.1 uncultured Armatimonadota bacterium
CGATGGCAAAGGCAACGGCCGCGTCAATCTGATCATGGCGGATGGTCACGCAAAGTCCTACTCCGCCAATCAGGTCGCCGCGCGCGGCGCAGGCGCAAACCTGCTATGGCGCTTCAGGAAGTGTCCGTATTAGGCTTTAGAGGTCAGGGAATGCGCTGAAGCGGGCGTGCATCTCAGGATCTGGTGTGTACGTTTCAAGCGTGACGCTCTCCCTAACGATGCTTCGGAGGTCATCGAGGTCCTTGACGATACCCAGCGAGATGCCTTGCAGGAGAACATTCCCAATCGCCGTTGCTTCTACCGGCCCCGCGATCACCGTGCAGCCTGTCGCATCCGCGGCGATCTGATTCAGCAGCCGGTTCTGACTCCCCCCGCCGACGATATGCAACACGCGAATCGAACGGCCGGTCACGCGCTCCATCATCCGCAGCGTCTTCCGATACTTAAGCCCCAGCGAATCCAGGCAGCAGCGAATCGTCGCCGCAACGCCCTCCGGTGGCTCAACGCCTGTCGCAAGACACAGCTCACGGATCGCGCGCGGCATGTCATCCGGTGCCGCAAGGCTTGCGTGATCCGGGTCGATAACCGCCGCAAGCGCCGGTGCCTCTCCAGCAAGCCGGGTTAGCTCATCGTAGGAGCGCTCACGCCCAAGGCGCGCATACGCACGGCGGGACTCCTGGACCAGCCACAAACCCGCGATGTTCTTCAGCAAACGCACGGTTCCGCAGACGCCGCCCTCATTGGTGATATTGAGCTCACACGCCTCCGCAGTCAACACCGCCTCCGACAGCTCAACGCCAAGCAAAGACCATGTCCCGCTCGACAGATACGCCCAGTCATCCCCAGGCGTCGCCGGAACCGCCGCCACCGCACACGCCGTATCGTGGCCGCCAGGCGCGATCACCGGGATACCCTGCACCGCCGCGGGCAATGTCGCATCTGCAATACCACCATATGTCGCGCCCGCGGGAAGGACATCCGGCAGAATATGTGTCGGGATGCCAAGGCGCTCAAGGACATCCACAGCCCATGTACCCGTCGTGATGTCCAGCATTTGGCTGGTGCTGGCAATCGTAAACTCAGATGCCTCTACACCCGTCAAAAGGCCATGGAGAAAGTCGGGGATGAAGAGTAACTTCGCTGTCGCTGCGAGCTGTTCAGCGTGGTTTTCTGCAAGGCTAGCCAACTGGAAGAGGGTGTTGATTGGCATCGTCTGTATGCCAGCAACCGCATAAATCTCATCCTGTGGAACCTTGGCAAAGACTTTGGCAACCTGGCCATCCGTGCGGGAATCACGGTAATGCACCGGACTTCCAACCAGCGTGCCGCCCTTACCAATCAGCGCAAAGTCCACGCCCCAGGTGTCGATTCCCACGGATGCAAATCCGCCATCCTCAGCAGCAATCCGGATCGCATTCCGAATTTCCTGAACAAGCCCCGTCGTGTTCCAGTAAAGCGTTTCCCCGATTTTGACAGGACCGTTTGGAAATCTGTGGATGACATTCAAGGACAGCTTTCGGTCATCCGACAGCGTCCCGATCACGCCGCGGCCGCTCTCCGCTCCGAGGTCAATCGCAAGTATTCGTGTCATCCCATCTCCTCCACGCCAAACCATCTGCAGGTGCATTATCCGCCTTTATGGATGCAAGGTGCAAAGGTCAGGTAGGCTGGAGTCCTATGCAGTTTCCGCTCCGATGCTCAGGTCTTGATGCGCCGAATCCGTGGCAGGTCGCACCCCGTGTTTACACCTGTGGGCAAGTGACCGAAGCCGATGTGCGGTGGTTTGCAGCTGTTGCCGGTGTGACGGCGGTGCTCAACCTGCTTCCGCCGACGCAGGAGATTTCCGATGAAGATGGCTGGTGGGCGGATGCGGGCATCGATTACGATGTGATTCCCATCATTTGGATGCAGCCAACGGTGGATGGCATTCGCGCATGTACTGAGTGGCTGGCCAGGCATAGAGATGACTGTGTGCTTGTTCATTGCTCGATGAACTATCGGGTCTCCAGCCTCGTGCATGTCATCCGCAGACTCCGCGGAACGGTAAGCACTATCACGGATGATGCTTGGCTCCACGATGTCTGGGAGCCGAATCCGATCTGGATGGCTCATATTGAGCTGCTTTGCGCATCGCCGGCGAGGAGGCTGCTGGATTCTGTGAGCGCGCTGGATGCCTTTGACTTCTAGGGTTTCTTCGGAGCCGGATCATCCTTACGGCCATTCGGATCATTGATTGGAACAAAGATAAACGGTTCATTCAGCGAGCTGTAGTAGCTGAAGTCACTCACCGGTTCCAGCGGAGCGTTGTATACCTTTGTCGCGATACGGTGCAGCAGGGTAAGTGGCGAGCACTTATCAATGTCACCGATGGCCCCTTTGTACTTCTCTGGCATCCGCACGGCCATGAGAGTACCTTTGACTTCATCCATGTCCGTACCTTTTGCGGATCCCCAGTCGAGGTTCATCCGGGGCCCATGGTCACCGATGATCACGGTGATTGTGTCGCGATGAGGCTTGGCATCGATGGCTTCGATGGCAGTGAGGACCTTGGTGTTGATCGCCTTTAGCTGCGCGACATAGGCGGTCTGGTATTTGGCCTTTCCAATTTGCTCGACGAGTTTCTTGCCATCCAAAAGTGTAAATGTACGGCCATTTGGCTGAACTGGACCGCCATTTTCATCGAAGACAAACGGTGGATGTGGGGCGAGCACGTGGACAAACGTTGCCTTGGGTTCTGTAAGCTCGGTTGACATTTCCCAGAAGCGGAACACATCCCGTAGCTGCTGGCGATGTGTACGAACGCCGTTTTCATCTATCAATGAGAGAAGGGAAAGTGGTGTGCGCTCGATCAGAAGTCGCAGGGCCGTTTCCACCTGGTAGCTCATGATGATGTTGGAGGTGGATGCGAATGTTAGGTCAGCGCTTGGCATCGCCGTGAGGTTGGTGCCGCTCGGAACGCTGATGATCTTGTGGCCCTGTTTACGGAGGATTTGCCAGAGGATGGCACTGTCAACTGTGTTGGTTACGACTCCGGCCAGAGCGACATCGGTCGATCGTTTTAGCTGGTCAACAGGTTTGAAATTGAGCATCGATGCGACAGAAAGCACCGTTTGTGTGTAGTTTGCGTGGCTGCGCTTCGCGACGGAGAAGCCTTTGGATTCAAGGGCATTCAGGAAGGGCTGGTTGTCGTAGTCGTAGTAAGCCTTGATGACATCATCGCGTCCGTAGGCATCAAGAAGCACAATTTGAAGGTCGGGAAGCTCAGCACCACCTGACGTGCTGGGCTGCTTTTTGACGAGATTCTTGGCGGCATCCAGTGTGTGGACCGGGGCATCATCTTTGTTTCCGCTGGTGATGTTCTGCATATAAGCCGCGTAGTTGGCGGTCTTTTGAGCATCTTTCCATGGCGTTGTCACCAGTGGGATGAGCATCAGGGTGATGGTGATAGCCGTGAATGCACCAAATGCTTTTTGGATACGCTTGCGGAGGAGAACGGCAACCAATGATCCGAGCAGTGCAAAGCCTAACCAGAGATAGGTCCCAACGGTTTCAGCATGTGCGCCGTCAAAGAAGTATGCGACCAGGACAGCGGGACCAACCACAAGATCACGAAACGCAAAGATAAAGAGGATGAAGGCACTTAGCAGCATCGCCGCAAAGCGACCCGTTTCCACCTTCCGGATACATGCGAGTACAACGCTAGCTGCAACCGCAAACAGGGTTGCAATCCCGGCTGGCATCAGCATTATGTCGGTTGGAATCTCAAGCCGATTGACGGCAGCGAGTGTAATCAGGGGATAGAGGCAGGTCGCTGCGATGGGTAATGCAAGAAGCAGCGCCTGCTTAGAAAACGATATGAGCTTGGACACAGACTCTCCACGGGGTTGGGACGGGTGTGGTTATGCGACGGTGTCCGCAGTGGGGCGGGAAGGGGAACGACCGGAAACCTGTTGACGAACTCTGGTTAAGGCTTTGGGGTGCCCTTACCGGCTTTGGTTCGGAACCAGTTGCGGAAGGTGTAGAGCAGTCCTGCGGCACTAGCAATAAGGAGCTGAGTGGCCATGCTGCCTGCACCTGGATCGAGGTACGCGGCCGCTGGCGCTTCCGTTGCTGCAACAACAACTGTCAATAGCAGGGAAAGACTGAATATATTTTGGAATAGTTTTATTTTCATTGTATTACCGTCATCACAGACTGAATTATCGGTTGTTTGGTTCACTTATTTAGGAGAGGAAGGTCTCAAAATGCATGTGATTTAGTAGGAATAAAATCACACCTGCTGGTGTCCCAAATACTGTGAACATATCGGAGTTGCTGTACGTCACGGGTTCTTTATCGTCTTGATTCCCGATGACTCACACCAACGTCCAACCCTGACTACAGTGTTACGTAACATCATGAATGTTAGATGAATAGCAACAAATGTCGTAGTGATTTGTATGGTTGACTTTGGTGGTTTGGACTAAAAACGCACTGGAAGACGATGGGATACTTACGGTTTACCCCGCGATGACATCTTTGACGACATTGCCCCTGGCATCCGTTAGGCGGAAATCGTTGATTTGTACTTCAAAATCATCATCACCACACGATTTCACCCCTGAAAAAACACAGCTTCTAGAAACTGTGTCTTTCAAAGGATGCCTGCGTAAATCAACAGAGCAGTTAGGGGTATGTGAGCTCTACCCTGCGATGATATCTTTCACGACGTTGCCCTTAACATCCGTTAGGCGGAAATCTCTCCCGGCGTAGCGATATGTCAGGCGGGTGTGATCGAGGCCAAGCAGCTGAAGGACTGTTGCGTGCAAGTCATGCACATGCACAGGGTGATCAACTGCCTCAAAGCCTAGCGGGTCTGTTCCACCAAATGAAAGCCCACCACGTACCCCGCCGCCTGCCATCCAGACCGTAAAGCCCTTATTGTTGTGGTCACGGCCATCCCCATTTTGCGCCGTCGGCGTCCTGCCAAACTCGCCCGCCCAGACGACAAGCGTCGAATCAAGCAACCCGCGGGCAGCTAGGTCGGCGAGCAATCCTGCAATCGGCTTATCCACCGCCGCACAGTTACGGGGGAGATCATTCGCGAGGTTAGCGTGCTGGTCCCAGTTCACATTTGGCGTGACTTCAACAAACCGAACACCCGCCTCGACGGCCCGCCGGGCCATCAGGCACTGACGGCCGAAATCATCCGTTACCGTCGTCCCGATGCCATAGCTGCTCTGAACCGCAACCGGTTCGCTTTCGAGGTTCATCACGGTTGGGAGGTCCGCCTGCATCCGGAATGCCAACTCATAACTTGTGATCGCAGCATTCACCTGCTCCAAGTGTGGCGTTGTAGCGAGTGCTTCCGCGTGGAGTTTCTGGATGAAGTCGAGCTGTTGGCGCTGAGATTCGGGTTTTAGTAGCGGGCTTGCTATGTAGTCTGCCTTGCTGGTCGAAATCGGCTGGTTTCCCTTACCGATTGGTGTTCCCTGATAAATCGCGGGTAGGAATGCCGAGCCGTAGTTTTGCGCACCGCCATTGCCGGCAGGCGGCTTAATGCTCAGAAAGCCTGGCAGATTCTGGTTTTCTGTACCAAG
>CAIYBQ010000309.1 GCA_903924445.1 uncultured Armatimonadota bacterium
AATTTGCAGCGCGACTTTGGCGGTAAGCTTGGTGTTTGGGCGTATTCGGAGTCTCCGCTGATCGATGGCGACAAGGTCATCGTGACCCCCGGCGGTGCGGATGCGACGGTTGTTGCGCTTGACCGCAAGACGGGTGCGGTGATTTGGAAATGTGCGGTTCCTGGTGCGGATGTCGCCGGTTATGCGAGCGCGATGCTGATGGAATCGGGCGGTACGAAGCAGGTTGTGCAGTATATGGGCAAGGGCCTCGTCGGTATCGATGCATCCACTGGCAAGTTCCTCTGGCGCTTTGACAAGACATTTGACACGCGGTTCCAGATGCATGCATTCACGCCGATCATCGATGGCAACCTGGTTTACACGGGAAGCGCATCGGCGCAGGGCTTGGCGCGCGTTGGGGCTACAGGTGCGGATGCGGTCTATGTTGACAAGCGTCTCCCGGGCTCGATTGGCGGCGCGGTCAAGGTCGGCGGCTATGTGTATGGCGCATCCCAGACGGGGCTGATGTGTGTTGAGTTCGCATCCGGCAAGGTGATGTGGGAGGACCGCTCGGTGGGGCCGAATCAGATTTGCGCGGTGGATGGCAAGCTGATTGTGCATGGCGAGAACGGGGATGTTGCATTGGTCGCGGCGACATCGGGGGCTTACAAGGAGCTGGGCCGCTTTACGCCGGCGGGAGCGCCGGACCGCGGCCAGGCGAAGGCTTGGGCGTATCCGGTGGTGTCGGGCGGCAAGCTGTTTATTCGGGATCTGGGTGTGGTTTCGGTGTATGCGATTAAGTAGATGAAGATCTACCAGTTGTAAATGTTCAATAAGGGCACCCTAGGGTTGCCCTTATGGTCTTATTACTACCCATGATGACGTCAACTATGTTCGGTCTCCACGATGCATTGCGTGGCAACCCGAACAATGTACGCGGTTTACCCGCATTGCTCCGCTGTCACAAAGTAGAAACGATGCATCTCAGACTCTATTGTTGTTCGTCGAAGCCAAATACAGTTAACACGAAAAGGTTGGAACCAAGAACGTAGCTGCAAGACGCAGACCGCTCGCCCTTACTGCAGCAGCGATGCACGTAGCTGGTTTATTTCGCCGCTCGTGAGACCGACAACCTGGCGAACATAGGCTTCAATACCGTTGTACTTTTTGTTGATATGAACCAGCGTTTGTTCCATCCAAGCGGGATCCGCCACAAGCAGCTTCATCATCGCACCCCGGTTTGCCTTCAACAACGGCGCGTATTTTGGATTCTTTTCCATTTCGGCCATCAGTGTTGGTGTCGCGACATTAGTCAGGCTGAAGTCAGCAACAATCGTCGCATCCGGGACACCGAGCAGGCCCAGCAAAATTGCGCTTGCAACACCCGTTCTGTCCTTACCAGCCGTGCAGTGATACACAAGTGGGAGGTTTTTTTTGTCGAGGAGCTGCATCAAAAATGGCTTGATAATATCGGTGGCTCTTGTATCTACCAGATCTACATAAAAGTCGCCGAGGCCAGCAGCCATCGCAGTCGATGACAATAGCTTTCCACTGTTAGTCTCTATCGAAAGCAGCGTTGTCTTCGTAGTCGTAGTCATCCAATCCGTTACGTTTGGACTAGTCGATCGCTCACTTGCATCCCGGAAATCACACACAGTATGGATGCCGACTTGCGTCTGCAAATAGCTTCCATCCTTTGCAGTTAACCGATTAAGCGCCGCAGAACGGAAAATGACATTCCAGCGGACATGTCGACCGCTTCGGGTACGGTATCCACCGAGGTCTCGGAAGTTCTTTGCGCCTTCGAGCGGAAGGAAACGCTCAGCAACGTAGACATTCCCAATGGCTGCTGTTTCTACAAGAAAGTATATTCTTGACTTGTGGCTCCACTTGGAGGCGATAGATGACGACTTTTTGTCCCGGACATCGATGCGCTTGCCGATTGGCCGCCCGCTGACATCTACGGGTGTCAGCGACAGGATGATTCCATCACGAACCGTAACCTTGACGTTACCTGTTTGGTCGATAACCTCCAAAACAGCATCCATCTCAGGCGTCCGGATTAGCTTTAAGTAGTCATCCTGTCGCATCTTCACCACCAACTTTCTACTGAGCGCAGCCTTGCTTGAATGGATCCCACATGGATGTTGTTCCACCCACGACCAGACCTTCGTCACGGACAAGTTTGTTGTAATCCATGGATTTGGCGTGGCCATCCATCCAGATGACGTTGACCTGGCCGTTATGACGCTTCTTGCCAAGCTCCATGGCGTCCGCAACGGACTTTTGCTCTGTCAGGATGTCGAGGACTTTGCCAGACTGTCGGCCGATTGCCTTCCAAATGACAGCGTAAGAACCCGTGACATTGATGGTCGGGTCGCCTGCCAAGAGACATGGTGCGCCATTTGGTCCCATCGGAGCGGTTTCGTAGTGAATGGAATCCACCATAGAAACCGTGTCGGCGGTTGCTGCGATCGATGCCAGACTGAAGCCACGACCTGCAGGGTAGCAGTAGTGATTTACACCGTAGCTGTTCTGTCCACCATAGGAGTCAAGCTGATCGGCACCAGTGACATTGGGGTCGACATCCGCAAACGCACCTGTGCGGCTTGGACACTTCCAGACATCCTTATTTTTGATGTATGGCTGAATCATTTGGCTGTAGAAGATGGTGTTCTTCGTTGCAGCCCCAACGCGTGGATCTTGCCAGAACGGGTTTGCATTCAAGTAGTTCCAGCGGTACCCGGGAAGGACTTCATCGTAGTCCTGCGCATACATCATCAGGCCAAGACCAATCTGCTTACCATTCGACAGGCAGCTTGCCTGACGAGCTTTAGCACGAGCCTGAGCGAAGACTGGGAACAAAATAGCCGCCAAAATCGCGATGATAGCGATCACGACCAATAGTTCAATCAAG
>CAIYBQ010000310.1 GCA_903924445.1 uncultured Armatimonadota bacterium
ATCTGCCTTTATGCCTTGTGTGGATGCAACAAGCTGGAGTGCATCCAGTGCTGCGAAAGCAATCGATGCAGCAATAACGGATCCAAGGTCCCACCGCCCGAACACAATAGCCGCAAGCGCCAGATAGCCGCGACCATTTGTCATGTTTTCAACAAATGTTCCGATACCCATCAGCGGTAGGAGAGCTCCTCCAACGCCTGCAAGTGCACCGGCAGCGATATGAGACACGAGCTTGACACGCAATGTGTTGATTCCAAAAATCCGTGCCTGTAATGCTGATTCCCCTGTGATGTCAAGTCGTAAACGAAGTTTTGGATTTGTAAGGCACGCTAATAGGATGGCAACACAGGCGGCAGCGACAAGAACACCTGATGTTGTTGAGAGTGTTGGGACACTTTCGGCGGATGGGACAATGCGCTCACAAAATGATGTTGCAGCCAGTGCCAGCATGTTGAGTCCCACACCTGCGATGACATCCTTTACATTTGCGCGGTTGACAAGCAGATAGTGGCAGCTGGTAACGGCGACGCCTGCAGCCAGTCCGCAGATAAGACCAGTGACTCCGCCGCCGGTCCGAATGGCGATAAACGCGGCGGTAAGCATCGTGCCTTCTAGAAACAGGGCCGCCGTCCCTGACTTTTCACAGATGAGGCCACCAGTCGCAGCCAGCATCACCGGTAGTCCAAGATTTGTCGTTGCTGCAAGCCACGGAATAAGGGTCATCGTTGCAATGTACCTTTCATGGGACTAAGACCTGGATTGCTTTCTGTAGCGTAAAGCCGCAACAAGAAGAAACAACAGTGCTCCCGCAAGTGATCCAACCTGACGGGGAAGGGATGTTGCAAGTGACAAGGCATCGGAGAGGTGTGACAAACAGGCGATCAAAAGGGTGGATGGAAAGAGCAACCAAGCACTTGGGCCTGCCAGTAAACCAACAATGAGACCATCAAACCCTACACCACTTCCGTAAAAGTCAGCAGGAAATCTCCTGAATGGCCCGGCTGACCCGATAGAAATTGCGCCAGCAAGTCCAATCATGCCCGCTGAAACAACCATCACAAAAATGCGCGTTCGCTTTGGCGGGAGCCCTGCAACATTTGCCACACCATCCGTTGTCGCCAAAGACCGTATGAAGCGACCAATAACGGTTTTGTGGAAGACATAAATGTAAGCTGCCATCAGGATGCACCCGAACACAAGCCCGATATTGAGATCAGAGCCTAGATAGAGCAGAGGTAATGTCCAAGGCAATTCTCGGGTGTGAGGCGCATCTGAAGTAGGGTCTCGGAACGGTCCGTTTGCCAGATAACGCGTTAGAAGCTGAAGGATGTAGTTTAACAGGAGGCCGCTAATGACTTCGTGAACGCCTTTGTTCTCCCTAAGCCAGCTGATGAGGAGCCCAATACATCCACCTATGGCGAAGGCCAGAATTAGCCCCGCCCAAAGCCCGAGAGGGGTGTTTGACAGAGATGTCCCAACGATGGCTACGCTCAGCCCTCCCGCGGCATAGATGCCTTCTCCAGCGATGAGTATGCGCCCCGTTGCTAGGCATGCGTGGACCCCTAAGCCAGCGACTAGCAGGGGAGTGGCAATCGTGAGAAAGCGCAAGAGAGCCATTGGCGATCCAAAGGCGATGTTGACGACATCGGGCTGTAGACGCAAGAGTGCGAATGCAGCAAGCGAAACGCCGATTAGGGCAAACAACATTTTCGGGTGCTTCACTAAACGATGGCCTCAACGAGTGACTTTTCAGTCCATTCTCTCGATGGTCTGGTTTGCACAAGCTGACCACTTGAAACCACGCTAATCGTGTCGCAGGTGTTTATCAGAAAGGTAAGATCATCGGAATACACGAGAATAGCCGTGCCTGTCTGGAGGGACTTTGTGAGAAGTTTCTGAGTGACCCCGGAGCTCGCAGCCCGGTCAAGTCCGCGGGTTGGCTGGTCGATCACAATGATCTCATTATTGCGTTCAAGCTCACGGCCAACCATAAACTTTTGCTGGTTACCACCGCTTAGCGTGTCAAGATTTCGTGTTACATCTCTTGGGCGAACATCGTAAGCATCGACAATCGCTGACGCTTTGGCTGCATCTGAATTCCGTCGAAGGGGAAGCCATTCATCAAACGGTGAATCAGGCAGCTGTCCGAAGGTCATGTTGTGATCGAGGGGTTCACTGGTGATCATGCCTTCCATGTGACGGTCCGCTGGGATGTAGCCAATGCGCATTTTCCTGCGAGTTGCTATTGACTTGGAGTCAATGGATTCTTGTCTGACAGTTACCGAGAGGCCATCTTGTCGCGTCAACGCAAGTGCTTTTAGCCAGCTGGTGTAGCCAGAGCCATCCAAGCCCGCTAGACCATGAATCTCATTTTCATGTATGTCCAGCTGCGCACCATTCCCACTGATGCGAACAAGGGGTTCATCGGAGAATCGTTTTTCGGGCTTACCGATGAATTTGGTTTCAGAGTTCGCAGGTGGAGCCATTCCGCTGATGATGTCTGCAAGAGTCACATCATTTACTTGACGTGTCAACACCAGCTCCCCTGAGCGCATGACTGTGACATGAGAGCAATATTCAAGAATGTCTTCAAGTTTGTGCGTGGCAATGATAACTGTCAATCCATTTGCAACTTCTGCCTGAATCAGCTTCCAGAAATGAACGGCATCGGTATGTGACATCACTGCGGTAGGTTCATCAAGGAGTAACATAGCTGGCTTGGATGCAAGCGCACACGCGACTTGCAAAAGCTGCCGCTGATGCATCGTCAGATCCGAGACTCGTATTCCTAATGGTTGCAACAAACCAACACGCGTGAGCAGCTGCTGATTACTGTCCACCGTGCTCGATTGACCCGCTGCAAGTGCTGCGCACGCGACACAGGCTCCCAGCGTCATGTTGGATGGAAGAACATCATGTTGTAGGACAAACCCGACACGGGATTCCTTGCTTTGATCATCTGCTGGAATCTCAATGCATCCCGACATCTGGGTGATAAGACCGGCAACAGCCTTCAAGACGGTAGTCTTCCCAGCTCCGTTTTCACCAGCCAGCGCATGGATTTCTCTTGGCGTTACTGTAAGATTGAAATCATCAACGACGGGGATGCCACCGTACCCAAGTTTGATGTTCCGGATGATCAATGGTTTCTGCCATGTCGATACTTGCACGGATTGATTGTAGCATCGGCGCAAGACTGTCATCGCGTGATATAGTGCCAAGGTTTTGCACCACACCGTAGAGATTTATCGTCTCTGCAAGTCCGCATCCGGGATAATCCTGGTCCGTAGTTACGGTCCATTCCGGAGGGGGGGATTCGTCCCGCAAACCAGGAAAGGTTCATTTTTATGGCCACAATTTTGATGAAAGACCTCCTAGAGGCTGGTGTTCACTTCGGTCACCAAACCCGTCGTTGGAACCCAAAGATGAAGCGCTACATTTACGGTAGCCGTAATGGTATTTACATTATCGACCTTCATCAGTCCCTTAAGTTGTTCGATGATGCACAGAAGTTCATCCAGGACATCGTTACCGAAGGCGGCCACGTTCTCTTCGTAGGTACGAAGAAGCAGGCTGCTGATGCGATGATGGAAGCTGCGCAGACATCCCGCCAGTACTTTGTCAACGAGCGCTGGCTCGGTGGCATGCTGACAAACTTCAAGACCATTCAGTCCCGTATTCAGCGTCTTCGTGACCTGACTGCGATGGAAGAGGATGGCACCTTCCTTAAGCTTACGAAGAAGGAAGCTGCGATTCTTACCGAAGAGAAGGACAAGCTTGAGCGCTTCCTCGGCGGTATTAAGGACATGCCAGGTCTTCCTGCAGTAATGTTCATCGTTGATACCAAGAAGGAACACATTGCAGTCGCTGAAGCACGGTCGCTCGGTATCCCAATCGTTGCGATTGTTGACACGAACTGTGATCCTGATGAGATCGACTACATCATTCCAGGAAACGATGACGCAATCCGTGCTATCAAGCTGATCACCCAAAAGATTGCTGAAGCGGTTGTCGAAGTCAAGCAGCACGAGTGGGAGGATGCTCCTGTTGCTGCAATCACCGGCTTTGATGTACTTGAAGACGATGCTGCTGGACTTGATGCAGCTGAGGCGCGTCGCCGCCAGATGGAAGAAGATGCCAAGGGCCTCGACTTTTCCTATGATGGCGATGGTCACATCGTAAGTGATGGAACGGAAGCACCTACCGAAGAGTAGGTTTCCACTGCGTTTCGTAGACTGATTGACGATGGGCAGGCCTTGTACCTGCCCATCTCCTTGAATAAACAAAGTTATTGGAAGGATTAGTAACATGGCTGCAATTACTGCTGGTCTCGTAGCCCAACTTCGCGAGCGTACAGGGCTGGGAATGATGGAGTGCAAGAAGGCACTAACCGAAACCGACGGTGACCTTGAAGCGGCAATCGAGTTGTTGCGCAAAAAAGGTACCAAGGATCGTGGCGAGCGCGTTGCTGGCGAAGGCCTTGTCATGGCGCACGTATCCGATGATGGCAAATTCGGTGCATTGATCGAGCTCAATTCTGAGACAGACTTTGTTGCGCGTAATGAAGATTTCCGCTCGTTGGCACGTGAAATTGCTGCAGTTGTCGCTGGCAATGACCTCCCAACCGCTGAAGATGTTCTGGCTGCCGATATCGGTGGCGTAACCGTTGCTGCCAAGATTGACGATGCAATCAAGCGCATCGGTGAAAAGCTCGTCCTTGGACGTACGGTGCGCTACGCTGCTGGCGATGGCGTTATCACCGCTTATGTGCACAACCCTGGTGGAGCTGGATCTGAAGGCGGACGCATCGGCGTGCTCGTAGAAGCAACCACTGCAGGCCTCGGCCTTGAAGTCGCAATGCACGTTAGTTTTGCGAAGCCACGCTTCCTTACCGATGCAGATGTTCCAGCGGATGTCGTCGCTAAAGAGCGCGCATTCGTTGAAGATCAAACCAAGAACGATCCTAAGATGGTTGGGAAGCCAGATCCCGCAATCCAGTCTGCGGTCGATGGCCGAATGCGAAAGTTCCTCGGCGAAATCGTTCTTCTGTCACAGCCTTACATCCGTGAAGATAAGAAGACTGTCGGACAGCTCGCGAAAGACCAAAATGGCACCATCGCTCGGTTTACTCGCTTCGAGGTTGGCGAAGGTACGCCAAAGCAAGCTGCCGAATGATTCCCGATGACTCGCGGCCAAGGTTTGGCCGTGTGCTTCTAAAGCTCTCCGGAGAAGCATTCTCCGGGGAGCAGGGTTATGGCATATCGCCAGAAACCATTAAGAAGATAGCCAACGAAATTGCCGAAGTCGCTGCATCAGGTGTTCAAGTGGCAATCGTCGTGGGTGGCGGCAATATTCTGCGTGGTTCCGCGGTTTCTGCTGGCGAAGGTATGGAACGGACGTCTGCTGACTATGCTGGGATGCTGGCTACAGTTATTAATGCTGTAGCGTTGCAGGACAGTCTGGAGAAGCTAGACGTTCAAACCCGTGTGCAAACGGCAATCCCTATCCCGCAAATCGCTGAACCGTTTATCCGGCGGCGCGCCATGCGTCACATGGAAAAAGGTCGCGTGGTGATTCTTGCTGCTGGAACGGGTAATCCGTACTTTACAACAGACACTGCCGCGGCACTGAGGGCCGTTGAGCTAGGCGCTGATGTTGTCCTGATGGCAAAGAATGGTACAGATGCGGTCTACAACAAGGATCCACGTAAACACGCGGATGCGATGCCGTATAAAACACTGTCTTTTGATGAAGCGATTGAGCGCAAGCTCAAGGTGATGGACCTGACTGCATTTGCTGTCTGTATGGAAAATGACCTTCCAATAATTGTTTTTGATATTGGAATCTCCGGTAACATCAAGCGTGCGGTTGAAGGTGAACCAATCGGTACACTCGTTGGAAGGATAAAGCAATGAACGTCTCTGACATTCTGAAGGATTCTGAGTCACGCATGCGTAAGTCGATTGAATCTGCACAGGCAGATTTCAATACTCTGCGCGCTGGGCGTGCCAGCCCTGCAATGCTGGATGGCCTTCGCGTTGATTATTTCGGACAACCGATGCCTGTAAATCAGCTCGGCACGGTTGTGTCTCCTGAACCAAGAGTTCTCCTTATCACCCCTTGGGATGCCAGTGCGTTGCCTCTGATTGAAAAAGCAATCAACAACTCGCATCTGGGGATGAATCCTAACAACGATGGTGTGACCATTCGGCTGAATGTTCCTGCGCTTACTCAGGATCGCCGCAAGGACTTCGTAAAGCAGTTAAGTCAGAAGACTGAGGCCGCGAGAGTATCCCTTAGGAACATCCGACGCGATGGTATTGATGCTGCCAAGAAGGATGATGAGCTTACTGAGGACGATGTCAAGCGTGTAGAAAAGGACATCCAGAAGGTTTTGGACCGATTTATGGGCGAGCTGGATACTTTAGCGAAGACTAAAGAACAGGAACTCCTCGAAGACTAGTTCGCAATCAGATTTTGTATTCACCCCGCGGTTCATGTAAATGTCGCGGGGTGTTTGTTTTTCTGGCCAACCCGTATTGAACGAGCGTTTTACCAACATTTCTGCTGATGTGTGGGCGAGTTTGATGATTTCGCGATGGCTAGACACTGCCCGTTTCTTGATTCAACCTGCGATTCGTAAATGTCGCGGGGCGAATGTTTCACTGGCCCATTCGGCCTAGGTTGCATTTAGATATGCGGAAGCTGCTTTAGGAGGCCTGGCCCACCAGTTTTGAACAAGCGCTTTACCAACATTTCTGCTGATAGCAAACACATCGGCATACCGATTCCTGGATTTGTACCCGCTCCGACAAAGAACAGGTTTTTTACTTTCCGGCTGCGAGCTGGCGGACGCATAAAGCTGGATTGAGACAGAGTGTGCGCCTGACCACCAAGCGCATTTCCAAGCCATGCACAGTAGTCATTGGAAAAATCCTCGCCGCAATAAAACCTTTGAACCACGACGCGCTCTCGAACTCCATCGATGGAAAAGGATTGCTCAAGAATGTCAAGTAACCGCTCGGTACACTCTCGCTTCAATTCCGGTGTCCACGTTAGTCCAGTTGGACATGGCATCAGAATGAAGAGATTTGTGTGGCCGCTTGGCGCAACCGTTGGATCTGTCTTACTTGGGCAGGAGACATAGATGCTTGGATCTGTCGGCAAGGTATGCCCGTGGAAGAGCTCTGAAAAACTCAAATCCCAGTCATCCGGGAATAAAAGAGTATGGTGTTCAAGCATCGGCGCTTCACCGCGGATACCCAGATACAAAATGGCCGCACTCGGTGCCGGTCGCTTCTTAGACCAGTAGTTTTGATCAAGACTCTGAGACTCTTTGGGCAGAAGAACCGTCTCCACCTGGTGATAATCAGAGTTCGCCACAACGATGTCAGCATCGATTATCCGACCATCGGTGAGCGTGACGGACCGTGCTGAGCCTCTCTCGACGTCAATAGAGCTCACATCGGCGCCTGTCGTGATTGTCCCACCGGCTTTCGTGATGATATTAGCCATTGCGGTAACGATGGCCCCGATCCCACCATCTGGATAATGCACTCCCATGGCAAAATCAACGTAGTTCATCGCTGAAAAAACGCCGGGTGTCTCCTTGGGAGCATTTCCCAGAAAAAGGGTTTGGTAGGCAAGAAAGCGTCTAACGGTATCGTTCTTGAACCACTTTGATAGATGCTTCTCCATTGAGATTAGGACAGGTAAACCCCAGCCATCCCGCATTGTCGCGAGCGTCATGTAGTGGAAGAAGGTGTCGGCATTCCGAGCCATGAATGACCTGAGGCTCCGGTCATAGTGACTCTTACTTGTTTTGATGTAAGCGGTAAGACTCTTACTGCTTCCAGGGAAGAACCGGTCAAGAGTCGCTCCATCGCGCACGGTGTCCGAGAACATGTCAACGGGAGCATCGCTTCCCGCTAAGTAGACCCGGTAGGATGGTGAGAGCCGCTTCGTAGGAAGAACAGTGTCAACATCTTGGCTACAGAGTTTGAAGAAGTGCTCGAAGATATCAGGCATGAGGTACCAGGATGGCCCCATATCAAAGCGAAAACCGTTTTCGGTCCACACGCGGGCTCTGCCACCGAGTGTCTCATTACGCTCAAGTAGCTGCACGGATAGTCCAGCACACGATAAGAGGGCAGCGGCAGCGAGTCCGCCAAAACCACCGCCAATAATGACAACCTTAGATGATTTGGTTAGTTTCACTAGTGACAAAGCGCCAATCGACGCTTACCAAAGATCATCAGCTTATGTGCCGTCGATGTATGGACTCGGCCTTTGAACACATTGTAGTCGTTAGCTTCAATACGATCCAAAATGGCTTCATATATGTCAGCTGCTAATGCAACGCCAAATTGGCATCCAGGTGAGAGGTGCTTTATTCCAGACCTACCCACTTTATAAAGCGATCTCGTATGGGAGACCAAGTCCCTGATGGCAGCCTTCCAGTTGTCATCTGCGACCTGATGGATGATGGCATCATGGGATGAATCGTAGCGACGTAACATGTCAGATGGCAAGTATATTCTGCCGCGTTGTTCAAAGTCCGCCTGCACATCTCGTAAGAAGTTCGTCATTTGAAACGCTTCACCCAGCGCGCGTGCCGTTGGAATAGCATCCGGATGTGTCGCTCCGCAGACAAGAGCCATCATTTCACCGACGACACTTGCACTTCCATGCATATAAGCATTGAGCTCAGCATAAGAGTGATAGCGCTTGATACGGGTGTCGCTTAGCATCGCTGTAAAGAAGTCATCAACAAGGCTGCGAGGCATGTTGTAGCGGTTCATCACGTATCGCATCATCCGAAACGCTGGATGGCAGTCATCGGTCCCTGAATCGTAAGCGATCTGCCAGGATTTGATCCAATCGAGAAGCGCAGCGGATGCCTGTTCATCGCTCAAACCTTGCTCGTCTACGATGTCATCCGGTAAACGAACGAATGCATATATCGCGTAGGTTACATCGCGTACTTCGCGTGGGAAGAAGCGGATTCCAGCACTAAAACTTTTCGCATGCTTATGAGTAAGTGTTTTCGCAAAACGTAAGTCGTCATCCCAATCCCTATAGGTTTTATGTCCTTGTGTCAGTGATTGAGGTGGTGCCACAGCTTACTCCGGTGCTTGATACGAAACATAACACGTTTAGCAAATGTTAGTTCCAGAAATGTTAATGAAAAAAACGCCTCCATGGCGATGCCATGGAGGCGTCTACGAGATATGGGGATTAGTGACTAACCTTTGCTTGGGCAGCTACCACATCCGCCAGTGATCGTTCGTCCTTCTGTGTCATCTTCAACAGAGAAGGAGGACCCACATCCACAGGACTTGACAGCATTCGGGTTTTCTACCTTGAAGCCGCCGCCCATCGCTGTCGTCACGTAGTCAACAACCGCGCCTTGAAGGTACTTGATGTCCATAGGGGCGAGGACAACCTCGACACCGCTTGTGGAGAAAACCTCATCACCTTCATCGATGCTCTCATCCAGCGCGAGTCCGTATTGCAGACCACTGCATCCGCCACCTGCAACATAGACGCGTAGACGAATACCATCAGGGTTTCCCTGCTGCTCAAGGATATCCATGACCTCTTGAGCCGCACGCTCTGTCAAAGAGAGTGGGCAGGAGCTGTCCATTACTTCCGTCGATACTTCCAGCGCGATAGACATACAATCGTTCCCTTGATTAACATTTGGAATGCCGTGAATAACCACGGCGACACATACAAGTATACCGAATCACCGACTCGGATGTTCCGTCATTAATGGAATTTCCTATTCGTTAGGATTTTGATCAATAAGATTTCTTACTTCTCGGTGTGCATCCCGCAAATTCTCCAACCACAATTCACAGCTGGCATCACTTGGCATCCGCCAATCACCACGCGGGGAAAGACTCCCACCGCTGCCAACTTTAGGACCATTTGGGATACAGGTGCGTTTGAACTGATTCTGAAAGAAGCGTCTTATAAACAGCTCAAGCCACTTTGCAAGTTCATCTGAGTGGTACGTTGAACCCCACGCTTGTTGCAGCAAGTAATAAATCTTGGCTGGCGTAAAGCCAAACCGGGTGAAGTAGTAAAGAGCAAAGTCCTGAAGGGCATAGGGGCCAACCTTTGCTTCTGTCCGCTGCGATGGCTCAGCTTCACCATCGGTGCCTGGAATCAACTCTGGCGAAATTTCAGTTTTGACAATGTCCAAAAGAACTTTGCGCAAGACGGGGGTGCTGCTAACATCATCGGCTAGCCATCGAATCAGATATTGGATGAGCGTTTTCGGAACGCTGCAATTCACGGAGTAATGGCTCATATGGTCTCCAACACCATACGTACACCAACCTAGTGCGAGCTCGGATAAATCCCCTGTGCCAATAACGATTCCACCGACATGGTTTGCGAGTCTGAACAGATGACTTGTTCGCTCCCCGGCCTGTACATTTTCGAAAGTCACATCGTAGATGGGCTCGCCATTAACAAAAGGATGACCAATGTCCTGCAGCATTTGCATACAGCTTGGGCGGATATCAACGGTGGATGCATCCATTCCAAGGAGGGACATCAATGCAGTTGCTTGATCAAGTGTCCGCGCCGATGTTGCAAATCCGGGCATCGTCACGGCGGTGATTTGGCTTCGAGTCCAGCCAAGGGCATCGGCGGCTCGGCAGCATACCAAGGCTGCATGCGTAGAGTCGAGGCCTCCAGATATTCCAATGACCATCCGTTGTACGCCAGATGACTTTAGGCGCTGAACAAGGCCGGCAACCTGAATCTGATAGACCTCTTCACAGCGTTGGTCACGTTGCCCGTGATCCGATGGCACATAGGGGAACTGTGCGACAGTGCGTTGCAGAGGAACGTGATCCGTGCAGTGAGCAGTGACTGTCTTGATAATGCGCTTTGGTTTAGGTCCATCAAAAGTATGAAACTTCAATCGGTCATGGTGTAGACGGTCGATGTCAATGTCTGCGACGGTAAGCTTCGATGATGCATCCAGCCAAGACTGATGCTCTGCGAGAAGGGACCCGTTTTCTGCGAGGATGCAATGTCCATCCCAAGCAACATCGTTGGAAGATTCCCCTGGCCCACCGGATGCATACGCATAGGCACAAATCAACCTTGCGGAAAGGCTTGTTATCAGCTGTCGACGGTAATCAGGCTTTCCCGTCGTAACATTGGATGCCGATAGGTTGCAGATAATGGTTGCTCCTGCAAGCGCCAGCTGGGTCGATGGAGTATCGGGAACCCAAGCATCTTCGCAGATCTCGACTCCGACAAGCTTCGAAACATCATCGCCTAGCTGAAACAATATATTTCGGCCAAAAGGCACGCTTTGGCCATTGATTACAATGTCTGACGTGTCGCCATCAAACGCAGTGAAGTATCTTGGCTCGTAATACTCCCGATATCCGGGTAGATGTTGTTTGGGGACAATACCGATGATGTGACCATTGTTTATCCCAATGGCACAGTTGTAAAGCTTTGCACCTACACGAATCGGAGCACCAACGAAGCACAACAGCTTGGTGCCTACAGTGGCATCACAAATCACCTGAAGTGCATCCGTAACGGCATCCACTAACACGGTTTGCTGAAACAACTCATCACATGTGTAGCCTGTAAGCCCAAGCTCCGGCGTTACCAAGACTTGAATGTGATCAGCCTGCGCATCATGCATCAGCTGCACGATAGAGGAAGCATTTGCTTTGGGATTTGCGATTGTGATAGCAGTGCTGGCAACAGCAACTCGGACAAAACCGTGGCGAAACGGGCTGTCAAACGGTATGAGTGACATGATGCATGATTGTATCGTTTTGCCGCGAATGGTTTTTCAAGTCCTCAACGTAGATGCTTTGCTTACGCTCGAGGTTATGAAGGTATGCAACGATGTTGCCAACTGAGACCAAGGAACAGCTTCGGGATGCCCTATTAGCGTGTGGATTTTCGCAGGTTGGGTTTACGGACACTTTACCAAGTCGGCATCAGAGCTATTGGCGAGCATGGACCAATGCCGGTTATGCCGGAGAAATGCTGTGGCTATCGACACGCAGGGAGCTTCGCACGGGACATTTGGGTGTCCCTGAGCTCCTCGCTGGTGCGCAAACGGCCATTGTACTAGCGGTTTCTTATAACCACGCATGCAATGAAGCAGGTCCTTCGGATGGAATAATTGCCAAATATGCACAGGGATTGGATTATCACCGCGTTATTCGTTCGATTACGAACCGAGGGATGAAGGTCGTTGAAGAGTTCATTCCAGGATCGGTATCACGGGCAACAACGGACTCAGCACCTATTCCTGAGCGGGAGCTTGCCGTCCGCGCTGGCATCGGCTGGCAGGGACGCCACACAAATGTCATCGTTCCTGGATTTGGTAACTATGTCTTTTTGTCTGTCATCCTGACAACAGCATTGATTGAACCGGATACACCAGATTCCAAGATGGGGAATTGCGGAGGGTGTACTAAATGCCTTCAGGTTTGTCCAACGGGAGCACTTGTCGCGCCCAATGTTCTGGATCCACGTCGATGCATCAGCTACTGGACCATTGAGGCGAAGGAAAGCATTCCGCTAGAGATTAGGCCATTGATGGGAAATCGAATCTTTGGCTGCGATATCTGCATTGATGTTTGTCCTTGGAACTCGCTTGCATCGGTGGAGCAGCTCACAGCCTTCGATTGGAAACCAAGCTTTGGGGCACTTGATTTAGGAAATCTCTTTACGAATTTGTCATCCGATGAATGGTTTGAGCAAACATTTTTGGGTACGCCGGTTCTACGAACAGGCCGGGCAGGTCTGCGTCGCAATGTAGCCGTGGCCATTGGTAACACACATGACGTTAGCCTCATACCTGTACTTCAAGTGGGTTTAAATGATGAGTCAGGAATCGTGCGCGAACATGTCGAATGGGCGTTGGAAGCGCTAGTGACTTCGTAGACTATCTGGCCGACTTAACGATTTCGATGATCCAGGCAACATTTCCATGGAGCGCAGAGACGGTACAAAACTCATCATGAGTATGGATGAGCTGCATTCCTGTTGCGAGAACTGCTGTCGGAATACCAAAACCATTGAAATGGTTGGCATCTGTGCCTCCACCTGACTCTCTGAACTGCGGTGGAAAACCTAAGGATGATGCAGCTTGCGCTGCAAGGCTAATGACAGGGAAGTCATTTGTCAGGTGGTATGCGGGATAACTGTTTGTCGTCCGGATACTCACTGTGGCTCCCATTTTAGCCGCTTCAACTTCAAAAGCTGTTTTGATTGTCGAAAGCTGCTTTTCTAGTTTAGTCTGGTTGCGTGAGCGTGCCTCCGCAATGATGGTTACGGTGTCTGGAACAACATTGCGTGCTTGACCACCAGTGATCACACCAACATTGTTTGTTGTTTCAGCATCGATACGCCCGACAGGAAAGGATGCGATTGCCTTTGCAGCGGCAACAATTGCGTTGATGCCCTTTTCAGGCTCTGCACCTGCGTGTGCGGCTTTCCCATGAACGGTGATTTCAAGGCATTCAGATGCTGGAGCAGCTGTCACGATTGAACCAAGTGGCGGCCCACCATCTAGGACAAAACCATATTGACTGGTTAGCATTGTTTGATCGATGTTAGCTGCACCAACAAGTCCGATCTCTTC
>CAIYBQ010000311.1 GCA_903924445.1 uncultured Armatimonadota bacterium
CCAGCGAATCTTCGAATGCGACCTTGCTTATCAAGAAGTAGATACAACCGAAGACGGACATATCGAGCACAGCCTGATCTTCTACGGCCGTACGTGTCCCGAATCTGCCTCCGCAAGGTGGCCATGGTTTTCTATCCGATGGCGGGTACTGACCTGGCATCGGGAGCCGAAACGGACACGCAGGCTCCCACCTAGCGAGGACCGATACCCAGGCGGCCCCGATGGCTGAGCTAAGAATTAGACGGCCGACGTACCCGTGTGAGGTGCGCAAAGCGTTTCGAAGCGTTACTTTGATGCGTATCCGATCTGATTCGTCCGCCCGACACTGAGTTCGCCCCTGCTAACGCCGAAGACGATAGGCATCCCCTTGGATGCACGGATACGAAGCCCTGATGCATCCCGTATTAGGAGGAGAGGTCGCCCACTTATGGGTTCAATGATGTCGTAGTCACTCCCAAGCTCATTAATGACGCGTGGCCATTTCCCAGTTCGTTTATGTATTCCAACCGCCTTAAGATACAAACCAGCTGCCCGTAACAAAGTAATACTCGTGATGACATTTGCCGCATTCGAGCCGTCCAAAGACTGCATCATTTCAACGATGCCATATGTTTCCTTTGGTGGCTCCCGGAACTTCGTCCGCATAAATTCCATCGGTTGACCGACAACGTGCATCAACGTTTGCTCACAGTTCTGGGCATGCATTTTGACCTGAAGGCGGCTTGTCCCGACCTGATCAGGGTTGTTCTTGAGCTCAGCGACTTTCTTCTTGATGACAGCCTCATCGGAGGAACCAGTCATTTGCGATGCAAGGGCATCAATAAAATCATCCGATACCACCAAGCTCTCGATAATGGCGTAATCCGATCGTAGCCCGGGTGTAAAACGTGACTTGTTCAGCGCACTTGGGAGAAGCTGCCGGGATGCGATTGTCTCAAGGTCATCTGATGCGAGTTTGTCTGCAATGCGACAGAGCTCGGTCAGAATCAACATTTCGCAGGCTAACGATGTAGCAATTCCAGCATTCGACTCACTGGCTGGTGCCTGTGACAGACGCAGCGCAGCGATCGCGATGTCAGCTGCCAGACGAGAATCCCGTTGTTCGGCTGCCGTCACCATCGCCGCTGTTAGAAAGCGCGTCACCGAACGGAAACGCCCAAAGTCGGGTGGAACCACTACAGCATCCGTAGGGGTCTTGACCGACCTAGGGGATGTTGCCATCAGGGTTGCATTGGAAACAAGATTGGTGACAAGACTCTTCGCAGGCTCAGTGTTAAAAAACATCGCCCGCGACTTGGGGCTGGACTTAGCAACGTTCGTGAAATCGTCGGTTTGGGATAGCTTTGCGTTGAATTTCAGCTCATCGGATGTCGTAATCACGTGAAACCACGCGTTGTTTGTCGCTGGTGTTGGAAAGAGCTGCGGGGCAAGCGGTTTCTTCGTATCCAGTGGTTTACGGGCAACTGTTTTGGTCGTCGTCTCGGGTTTGGTACACCCGCTAACGCCTAGCGCCAGCAGCGCGGCCCCCATCAAAATCATTGCCTTATTTGACATTTCAGTTCATCTCCATTACGTCCCGCGGAGCCCTTTTGGAGGGTTGTAAATGTAAAGCGTCCCAAGCTGGGTAAAGCCAACTTTCGGATACAACAACGCCCCCGTATGACTCGCAAGG
>CAIYBQ010000312.1 GCA_903924445.1 uncultured Armatimonadota bacterium
AGCAGAGGCGATTTTAGTGGACGCGGATGGGCAACCCTTTAGATCATCTGGCTGGATACAGCTGGAGCGACAGGCACGAAATGCCTATTAGGAGGATGACAGATGTGGTTTCAGACATCCAAGAAATGGGATAGCGCATTTGAGCTGGCGATTACATTTGAAGTGATCGCCCCGGCAGGCGGTCGTTACCGACGGCCTTACGTCGCCGTGTTCATCGAAGATCAAAAGGGCAAGCCAGTCCGCACCGTTGAGCTTTGGTATCAACGCGGAAAAGGCGCCAGATGGCTACGCGACCTCAGGAACTGGTACCGCGGTGAAGTGGACCGGATGAACCGTGAAGGTGGAGATTTGGCATCCTCGATGTCCGGGCCAACACGTCAACCAGGCGTGTACACCGTCATTTGGGATGGCAAAAACGATGCGGGTAAAGTCGTTGATCAGGGAACATACGCCATCAGTCTCGAAATCGCACGTGAGCATGGAAGCTACCAGTTGATGCGTAAGGACATGGAATTGACCACAAAGCCAGTCAAAATCGACCTTCCTGGCAATACCGAAATCAAGAGTGCAACCTTTGAGTTCCGTAAAAAGCGATAACAAGGCCCCGCGGCCTCTCAGCCTACGAATCCACTCGGCGATTCGCTGGCTGCATACCTACATTTCACTTGTCACATTGCTGATTGTGCTGTTTTTCAGCATCACTGGATTCACTCTCAACCACGCCGAGTGGTCATCTGGTGCACTTACACAAAAGGAAGTCACCGGCACCATCGATGTCAACTGGCTAAACATCACGGCTCCAGACAAGCTCAATATTGCCGAAAAGCTGCGCGAGGACCACAGCCTACGCGGGCATGTGGATGAAGTCCGCATTGATGAGCGTGAATGCACGGTGATGTTTAAGGCTCCCGGGTATGCCGCGGATGCATTCATTGATGTCAAAACCGGTCAGTATCAAATGACGATTGTGGAAGAGGGAAAGCTCGCCGTGATGAACGACCTTCACAAGGGTCGCTATTCGGGAAAGGCTTGGGGCATCCTCATCGATGCAGCTGCGATTCTCCTCACTGTCATCTCGCTTAGCGGGCTTGGCTTACTTTTCTTTCTCAAGCGTATCCGCACAGGTGGGTTGCTTGTTGTCGCTGCCGGAGCGCTACTTTTGGGGGTTGCTGTGTACATCACGCTGCGCTAGCGCAATTTCACCGCTAGCCTCTCATCGTCAAATACGATACACAGGCGCATGTTAGCCATCCCACTTATCGCCCTTGTCACCTTTGGTCAGCCGCGTGCCACGCCCGCTCTTCAGGCCATTCCTATACAAGGCGTGGTGGAAAGCCCACACGATGCGCATCGCGGTGCCGCGGCATTCACCCTGACCGGACCGACGACCTTTGGCTGGCGTACTGGACAATTGTTGGCAAATGTCGACATCGGGGACCACGCATTTTTGGTCGACACCGGTGGTGGAAACGAAACCATTCTTTCGGGTCGTATCAGCGGTTCAGGCCCATTTGAATGGCGCTCCGGGGGTGTCCCACAAGTTGCGCAAAGCATTCTCCGAGGTGACACTAGCAACTCATTCTCTGGCACATTCACGCTCAGCAAGGGCGTTTTGGACATCGAACTGCCCGCAGGAGAAAATGCCTTCCAAGGCCCCCTCGTCGTCGGGGGTCGGGATCGCGCCATCGTAAACCTCCATGCGAATGAAACCCTCCCAGACACACAAACCATTACGTTCACAGGGCCAAAAGACACCGGCATCGTCCTAAATGGCGTCACAGAAACCGTAGACAGCATTTACGTACGCAATCATGCCACCATCGACTTTTCGGGCAGCAGCACACTGATGCTGGCATCTGGATCCCCCCTGACCATCGATGCCAGTGCGACGCTAATCATCAGCAACTACAATCCAAGGTCATCCAAATTTTCAGTCAAAAACCCGCCCGACAGCGCGACACTCGGTAGAATTGGCTTCCTCAACCCCGCCGGACTCCCCCGTGGTCTCTACAGCGCAGCATCCTCAACACCCGGATTCATCACACCCGGCGCGATGGTCACACCGACAAACTTGCCCTTCGCCATCGATGAACAAGCCACTGCCGCACGCGAAAAGGTCTTTAACATCCGGGGCCTCGATGACATCACAGGTCCGAAATCCCCCATCCGCCCTGCCACCACCATCGCCTTCTTCGGAGACTCCATCACCTGGCTCGGCGGCTATATCGCAGAAATAGAGCGCGCTCTAGCAAATGACAAAACCATGAGCCGCATCGAGACACGCCTCATCAATCGAGGCATTAACGGCGGTGGTGCGAGGCAGCTTGTGGCTGGAAGCCCGGATGCCGCATTCCCAGGAAACAGCCCACAAAAGCCGTTTGCCACCCTCCTCCGGGATGACCACGTAGGTGTCGCCGTCGTGATGATTGGTATCAATGATGTCTGGTGGCGAAAGACTAGCGAAGCAGACTTCCGGGCGGATCTTGAGACGGTTGCGAACGCTGC
>CAIYBQ010000313.1 GCA_903924445.1 uncultured Armatimonadota bacterium
CCACTCTTCATCTGTAAAAGTCACTCCAAAAGCCTTCTCAATATCGCTTATCGCTGCCGTGTCATCGAGGCCATCCTCGTATGCCCACATCGCCACGGCTACCGGGTCCCAAGGCACGAAGCGTGTATTCGGCCAACCAAAGTTGTCATCGATAATCGTCAGTAACTTCAGTGCTGCTGCTTGCTGATGTTGATTGCCCCAAACTGTGACCGGGATATCTGGACGTCCACGCAGCGTTTTTTCATACGCCATTCGGTTAGGAGCCGCCCAGCGCTGCCAGCCCCAGTGAGTCAACATCCAGCCAATCGGCGGCAGCCACATCAGCCACTTCTCTGCTACCGGCTCTGAATACGCCTTGAGAGGGGATGCATCCAGTGGAGGGACCGATTCCCGTGTCACTGACATGCTTATCGTGCGCGAAAATTCGAGAGGTCACGTTGGTGGACCAGCCTCGGGGATCCGTAAAGCTCTCGGATACCCGCATCGGAATTCTTTTCAAATGTCAGCTCTGCCCAGCTCATAAAGAAGCACCAACGCGGTTGTTCATCCAGCATTTTCGCAGTTGGTAACTTGTCACACTCGCCGATTGCCATCGGTTTGTCACCTACAATCGGCAAAATGTAGTCATACCAGCTCTTATCAAACCCGCGATCATACACATCGAATGCAAAGACATCCCAGTACTTATCTCCCGGGTTGTAGTCCGCAAAGTCCCGTGACATGTCCTGCATATCCCAAATCCAGATGAGGTTTGTCAGCTTGTGTACCTTCGTCAGGTAGTCGTGAGTGAGGCGATAGAGTGCAGCGGTCCCGGATGGCCCACGGCGTCCTGCCCACCAAAATTGCCCCTGATTCATCTCATGAAATGGTCGATAAAGCACCTCAACACCGTGCTGCTTTAGATAGCCGAGGTGAACCGCTTGGTCATCGAGGCGTGCAAGCCACGCCTTGTTCAGCCGTCCACCTGGCTTAATCAAATCCGCCCACTGCGTATCGGTGAGCTTGCTGATAACCCCGCCTTCCCACGCACAGACATCTGGCTGGGTTGGGGGAGCTACATGGCACATGACATTGACGATACTGCCAAGCTCCCATTGACGCCTGGCCTCACGGATCATCGTTGACCGGTGGCTTACATCTGCCGCTGAGAAGAGAAAATCGCCGCTCCAAAGTCCCGGCACGATGCCCGTGCGCTTTGTCACTTCTGATGTCTGCTTGTCTGGCTGGCTGTTCGGTTCACGATTGTGGATACCAGAGATGGTACGGCTACCCGAGATCGATTTCAGATAGGAAAGGACTTTCATATTGTCATCCTAATTCACGAACCCGATGCGAGTCAACTTTTGGCACAATTGGCGCAAATTGAAGTACATGGGGCATCCCAAGAAGTGAGATGTAATGTGAGCCGTATCTTTTGATGCTTGTTACTTACGTACATCTTACGAAAGATAACTAGTGTTTAAGTGTTCATAGTTGTAAGTAATCGCGCTTGGCTTACCGAATATTCAGACGAGGCGATAATTATGACAATCAGTTTAGATGAGCTGGGACTTACGAATCCGGAGCGTGCGGATGAATTTGCAGAGCGCTGCGCGTTTACAAAGTCATTGACGATTCGTATCAGTACTGACATTCTGTGGTCGAGTGATGACCCTTCGGATCGGGCTTACGACTGGCTCGCCGTCCTCATGTTTGGAGAGTTTTTGGCGACGTTGGAGATGCAACCCTCCTATCGCATCGTTCAGGTTGGTGATGCGATTATGGCCGTAGACTTTACGCTGAAATCCAACATCACCGTGACAACCTTCACACGCATCATGGAATACGGAGCAGCCCTCCTGGCATTCCAAACCGATGGAACAGCAACGTGTCACTTTGCTGCAACAGACATCATGGACTACGAGACAACAATCTTGGAGTTCCAGGAAGAGATTCAGAGTCGTGTTGCTACCTTTGATGAGCTTGCAGCGCGCTATGCAGCAGAGTTCATTGCGGGTCAGCAAGCGGATGGTGAACCTTCCAATGAGTACACCGAGCGCTTGAGTAAGTGGATGGACGTTAACATCCAAGCACGTATCTCGGCATAATGGGTAACTCTTAACTGCAACCGGTCTGTCTTCCAACTCGGGGAGACAACGTCCGCTTGTCAAACTTTGGACAAATCAACGCTCACTTGTTGGCCACTCACGGCTTGCTTTGTTAGTTAATTTAACTGAATAGTTTTATATTTTGGTTGGCACAGCTGTTGCTGAACTCCCTTTGTATTGCTGTGGATGGAGGTGTAAACAAATGACGCTAACACTTGAAGAACTTGCTATTGTTGATGGACAACGCTTATTTTCGACCCTTACGGGCAGCAATTCTGCTGACTGCCTGACCGTCAGAATAGGCACGGATATGCTGTGTAATGACCGCAGCGATGCAGATTGTGCGTTTGACTGGCTTGCTGTCCTCATGCTGGGTGAGCGGCTAGAAGCGCTGGGATGTAACCCTACTTGGGCTCCGGTTGGCGAGACGGGCCACATCTTGGCGGTTGACTTCAAAATCAACAACCGAGTTGGCGAAATGGAACTTGCCTACCTTCGTCAATATGCCGCCGCGTACCTCTCGTTTTACACAGATGGCCGGTATAGTTCTAACACTGGTGCCGAAGAAACCTTTGACTACGAGACGGAGCTGTTGAACTTTGAAGACAACATCCAAAGCAACGTACAGCGGTTTCATGACATCGCAAAACTCTACACCGCGTGTTTCGTTGGCGGGTTGCGTGAAAACAACTTAGGCGCGGACTACGTCTCAATGCTTGGAATCCACCAGCTGCGGTTAAAGAAGTGGCTGGATGTCAGCGCACTTAGGTGCAGTGCTTAGCGTTACTTTTGTTTATAAGGCGTAGTGGACTTGAGCCCGCTTCCTTCCAATATCTCATACAGGGCTCCGGGTTTGAGCTTGGCGACTTTGTCCTCTGTGCCACTTGGCCACTTTATAATGGC
>CAIYBQ010000314.1 GCA_903924445.1 uncultured Armatimonadota bacterium
AGAAAGCCTATACAGTTACCGAACAGCCCTTCCACTTCACCATCCGGGACGCGGCCCAGAAACTCGACCGTCGGGCCAGCAATCGCTTTGAGGCGGGATTCATCCGGGCCTGACCCAACAACTTTGAGCCGGACACCAAGCTTCGTCGCTGCCTGAACAGCCAAATCGACGCGCTTATAGCCAAGAAAGCGAGAGACACAAAGCCAATAGTCAAGCGTCGGTTTTTCAACTATTTGAATACGATTTGTATTCACCGGCGGAAAAACTACCACTGAGTTACGTCGGTAGAACTTCTCCACACGGGATGCGACATTATCAGAGTTACAAATGAAAAAGTCGGGGCGCTGCGCAGCGAGGTAATCCCAAGCACGTAAGCGATGAATAACCCACGGCATCAGCAAGCGCTCAAGCTTGCCAAAACCACCCTCATCCACATACTCACGATAGCGCCACGCGAATCGGCTTGGCGTATGGCAGTAGGTCACATGGCAGGTGTGTGGATAGGTGATAATACCTTTAGCGAACGATGATGTACTCGAGATCACGAGGTCATACTCGCGCAAATCTAGCATTTCAAAAGCCATCGGGAACAGCGTCAAAAACTTCTTGTGATGTCGGTTGGTCCCAGCAAGAGGAAGCTTTTGCAAAAAGGATGTCCGAACATCCATTTGCCGAAAAGACTTGAAGGTATGGTCGGCATCGTAGACCGATGTAAAGATAGGTGCATCGGGCCAGATCTCATGAAAGGCTTCGACAACACGCTCCGCGCCGCCTGACTGAGTTAGATAATCGTGGACAATTGCGACCTTCATTGGCTGTGGTTCCATCATTCCCTATTTCCCCCGATGCAAACCAAGCCGATTAATGCCCATTTGATTTATTATGCACAAACATGATTCGGCCTTCATGATACCTGTAGTCAACGAAGGACGTTTGTATAAACAGTTACACATGCGTAAGCAGTTGCATCCCATGAAAAGTGACTTGCACGTTCGAGCCCGTGACTTACAGCCGTGGCACGGTATTCACTATCCATGATGAGGCGCTGAAGCATTTCGACTTGAACGTCAATGTTGTCTGGATCGGCAGTGTAGTCAGGATTTCCCACAACCTCAGGCAAGCTTGCTCGATTGCTTGCAAGGATTGGGCAACCGGATGCCATTGCCTCAAGCACTGGCCAGCCAAATCCTTCGTACAGACTCGGAAAATGAAGAACATTCGCAAACCGATACACCGCACGGAGATCTGCTTCGCTGACACGCCCCAAGTGGAAGACATCCCCCCGAAGGCCTAGAGCAGCCACGATATCGTTCTCATCATCGAAAAAATCCGCACCAACCCGCAGCAAGGCCACATTCGGGATGACTTTCTTCAACCGCGCAAGAACCTCGAGAACCACAGGTGTGTTTTTGTAACGGTTTCGCGTCCCAACCTGCAAGATATACACACGACTTGTATCCAAGCGGTGCCGTGCTGCAAAGTCTAAATGTTCATCATGGAGCGAAAGACCATTGGGTGGCGTTGCCTGAAAATCCGTCTCGAGCCCAATGGGTACGATGCTTATCTGCTCCGGGGAAAAGCCAGCGTGTGTGATCAGGTCATTTCGCGTGGACTGGGAAACACACAACACCCGGGCACAGCTACGCATCGCTTCGATGCGCTTTAGAAAAGACCGGAGCACCCAAGGTTTATAAGGGACATCGACAATCCCCTTGATGTACAGCAGCGGGATGATGTCAAAGCACGTGACCACCGTCCGGTCCGGGTCGACCGCACCGGCAAGCGTAGCATGGCTATGGTCGAGAATGTGATAGATGTCTGCTTCGACGTTTCGAATAGCTCTCGGATACTTGACCCAGCGACCATAGATGCTAGCTAGCCTCTGCTGAGATGCATTTGGCAACCAAGTCATCCATGGCTCTACCCCGGAGCACTGGAGAACATCCAGATTCCAATGCGGCCCAAGGTGATACGGCAGCCGCTCGAGAAAACCCTTGCGGAAGCGTGACATACTGACACTTGGAAATTCATCCACATTGGGGAGAATGACAAGCTTTGAGGCAACTGCCTTGGATGACATCAGCCAGCCACATCCGCGTAGTGCTTTAGATAGGCCGCACCGATGTTTTCCCATGTCAATGGTAGTGCACATCGCCGGGCAGCATCCCGGCGGGCTGGAAGCAAGTCGAGACGCTCTGAAACTTGCCGAAGCGCCGCTGCAAGCTCAGCGACCGATTCCGTGTCATCGATCACTACACCTGCATCAGGACCAACTGCTTCTGCACCGCCCGTGGTTTTGGCCGTGATGACCGGGAGGCCGCTTGCCAGAGCTTCCACTAAAACGAGCGCGCAGGCTTCATACCTGGATGGAAAGACAAAGCAATCCGATGCGCGCATGAGGTGCGCAAGGTCTGTCCTAAAGTCGAGAAAATGTACACGCTTTGCAAGGCCAAGCTCCTCAGCAAGGGCTGGCCATGGGCTTCCAGCGACACGCCCAGCAACCGCCAAGTGGACATCCGGTACAGAGACCAGCGCTCTCAGAACGCCATCCAGGTTTTTACGTCCCGTTCTAATATCGCCGGCAAACAGTGCCAGAAAGACGCCATCCGGAAGTCCAAGCAACGAACGGTCTTCCTGTCCGGGGAAAAACTCGGTGGGATCAACACCATTTAGGACTACGCCGACCTTACTATCAGGGATTCCACAGAGTGTTGTGAGCTCGTATCGAATCGTGGATGATGCACCGATAACCCGGCGTGCATCCCTAAATGCCTTACGCTCTCCCCATGCATTGAGCGTTGTGTAGAGCCGTTGATAAAGGGCATACGGGCCAGATGTCATCCTACTTGGATGCATGCTATGCCGAAGCCAAGCCGTGTGGACGAATTGGGCTGTATTTATGTGATGGGCACCATCAAGGGTCCACCCATAGCCGTGGATGACATCGTAGCTCGCGTGTTTTCGCTTCAGCTCCCGGTTCGCTGTGGCGATCGACTGCAGCCCATATGCAAGGTCATTCGAACGGGTCTTCGGTTGAACCGGAATCCATGTCGCACCAGCATCCAAAATATCCTGATCGACTTGATCCGCATACAAATCCACACTGTGCCCGGACCGGAGAGCGGCAAGGGATATCTCACGGTTCGCCCGGCCCTGGCCATCCCCTTTTCGCGCGTAGCGGGACACAATTGCAATTCGCATCAGTGAGAGAGACCAGTCCGGCCAAGAGGACGGAATTTCTCCGGTAAAAGGGAGATAACCCGGTTCACGAGTTTACTTGGCGCAACGCCAGGCAACTCCTGTTCCAAAAGCTTATCCATCATTCCAAAGCAGGTCCAAATGAGGATGCTCGGGGCGTAATAGCCACCTTGGAGCCAGTTACCAAACGTGACAACTGCGATGGCAATCCACTCCAGTGATGTTGAGACCCGACGGATATCCCAGAGTTTGACGATGACCCAAGACATCCTCCCCATCAGTACCATGTAGAGAATGCCACCAATAAATCCGGTACTCACGATGATGTTGGTGAAGTCGAGTTCAGTTGAAAAGGTTCCATCCTCACCATCTCCACCTTGACTAAAGCGCCGTCCTGCGATGGTAGTCGACCCAAGTCCGCGTCCGATTGGATTACGGATGCCGCTGGTGAATCCGATTTCAACGAGACCTGCGTGTTTGCTTGCGGTCGAACGCTCGGAACCGAGCGGATTCGTCAATCCCTCAACTTGGTGTTCAACGAAGACAGCTGCATTCCGGTCGAGGTTTAGGGAGCGTGTCTGGTTCAGACCGATGAGAAGGCCGGCAATCCCAATGCCGACACCGAGGGCAATTCGCGGAATACGTGTGGCTGGACGTTTATCGAGAAAGCTCCATGAGATGATGCATCCTGCGAGTAACATCACGACACCTGAGCGGGATGACGACAGGAAAATCGTGCCTGCAATAAATACGAATGGAATCGCATACAAGTATTTTCGCAACAGAAAACGTGTCCAGGCGACCATCGCCCCCATTAGCATTAAGGTGACATATTCACCAAACGAGAGGGATGCCCCAAACACGCGGACGACATCGTTGTTAAGAAACTGCTTGTATTTCGATACCACCATCCAATAACGCTCAACATTGGACATTTCACCAAATTGCTGCCTAAGACCAATCAGGGCCGCGATCACCGATGTGATGACCAGCACGGTCCCAACCGTTACGAGCGTCTGCTTGCCTCCGTGATGTCTTCCGACAAAGAACCACAGCAAGGGTCCAATGTAGAACATTGCACCGCCGAGTCCTACCAGAATGCCGCCTTGATTGGGGTTGAAGATTTGCAGGACCATCACTACGAGCAAAGCGATGGCGATCTTAATCGTGGTGTTCTTCACAGCAATCCAGCGGTTACTGGCGATTCGGATGAATAGCAGGGTCCCGACGGCCGCTCCGATAAGGGTTAATGGTTCGTTCGACTGGTAGCCAATACTCGGAATCAGCTCACGCCTAATCAGACCCAAAAAGGGAAGAAACGCGGCAAGGATTGAGAACCCGATCATCGGGTATTGAACAATGCTGCCCCCAATCACTGACGCGAGGATCAACGCAATCATGATGCGCAGCGGTTCGGACAACGTTCCGGCGCTTGGCTCATCGATGCCATAGAGGCCAAGCGTAAACGGAAGGAGCATCAAGACGGCACAACCTACCATTCCGGCATGCCGGAACAGTAGATTGCGAAGGCGTAATATCAGATGAACGACCACGCCCTACCTAAACAGTCGCAACACACCGGTGATTGTGGTAACGACCCACAGTGCATCCTGTAAGCTGAAGCGCTTCTTTCCAGACTTTGGCTCCACAAAAATACTGTCATCCGGCTTTACTGGAACATCCTTTGTAAGATCTCCCTTGAGCATCATCTCGACGTTATGCGTCGTTGTTTCATCTTTGCCATCGGTCAGCTTGCGTGTCAGGCGAACATTCTTCAAATCTGCATTTTGAGCGGGCAATCCGGCAATCGAAAGAGCTTCAAAGAGAGTCAGCGACCGGTCATCCGGGTAAATAATCTCGCCAGTCTTTTGTGTTGCACCGTTGGTACGGAAGACTCTTTTATTCTGCGGAATGACAAGGACATCTCCAGCTTCAAGCTTGGTACCACCCTTTACAATGCCCGTCTCCAATATCCCGCGAAGGTCAACCTTGATCGTTTGTCCCTTGCGGACAATACTTGCCTGGGAAAGCGCGGCAGCGGGTGTGACACCGCCAGCGGCATTCAACACCGCCAGAATGGAGCCATCCCGGGGAACGACGACACTGCTTTGCGAACGCACCTCACCAACAACCCGGACCATGGTTTCGCTTGGATCTGATTCATCGATGATGATATTGTCGCCACTCTCAAGCGTAATATTCTGGTTTTGGTCACCCGTGTAGAGCTTGCCAACATCCACGGTCACCGGCCCCGCTGGACGGTACACAACAAGCTTGTAGAACTCATAGCGGTCAGATGGGAGTCCCCCAGCAAGCGCGAGGACATCAAGAAGGCGCATCCCATCCCGCAGCTCAACCTTGCCAGCATTACGGACATCGCCGTAGATGTTCACCGTCATCGGTTCCCGGGCGGCCACTGAAACAGAAACGACCGGGTTCACCAGCTGCTTGGCATCGACAATCGCTTTCTTGACCAGATTACCGATCTCTGAGACGGTCTTTCCGGTAACCGAAATCGGGCCAAAAAAGTAACTGATGCTGTTATCGTTTTGGACACGGGTTCCAGAAATAGAAAACTCTGGATGGTTGAGCACCTGTATGGAAATGGTGTCCCCGACCTTGACCTTATAGTCCGATGCAACTGCCGGAGTCGGGGCCTGTGCGTAAGCGGAATGCACCGGGATTCCCCCAAGCGCAACGAGGCAGGTCATCACGACCAACGATTTGTTTACTTGCATCACTTTGTATCCGTACCTGATGATTCGACAGCTGCTGGTTCAGGCGATGCATCGACACCCTTGCCCGGCGTATCCACATTGCCTGGGATGTAGTACTTGCCGTACCCATAACCATAGCCGTAACCGTAGTAATAGTAGTACCCGCCACCTGGACTTGATATACGGTTTAGAACTGTTCCAAGCACCGAAGTTCCAGCGCGCTGCAAAAGTTCCACGGAGCGCCGGATGTTGGCTTTCTTCGTATCGCCAAACGCCACGACGAGGAGAACGCCATCCATTCGGGCTGAGAGAACAATCGAGTCTGCAACAAGCAACGTCGGAGGGGTATCGAAGAGTACGATATCGGCACGCTCTTTGAGCTGCTCGACGACACGCTCCATTGCAGAGCTGCCGAGAAGCTCAGCCGGGTTCGGTGGGGGTGAACCAGCTGGAACAATCCAGACATTCTCTACATTCGTCGGCTGCATCACATCATCTAATGTGTGTGAGTCAACCAGTACATCGGTGAGTCCAGGATTTGATTCCACCTTGAAAAGCTTGTGCTGACTCGGACGGCGAAGGTCGGCATCCACAATCACCACACGCTTACCATCGAGAGCTAGCGCCATCGCGAGGTTTGCCGCAGTGGTTGACTTACCTTCGGATGGAACCGATGACGTAATCAGCAATGTGCGCAGCTCATTTCCAACCGCAGCAAAGTTCAGGTTGGTTCGCAGACTTCGATAGGACTCCATGAGAGGCGAGAAACTCGAAATATCGCGGATGAGACGAAGGCCCTCCTCCTCCACCATCGGTACATGGCCGAGGCTTGGGAGGCGAAGAACACGTTCGGCTTCTTCCGGGCTGTTGATACGGTCATCGAGGAGCTCAAGCAAGAGCGCAATCGCAAAGCCAAGAACCAGACCAATCACCGCGGCGAGAATGATGTTTTGTTGCTTCTTAGGGCGAATCGGGATGGTCGGAAGTAGCGCCCGTTCGATGGGCTGGATGTTGGTGCTGATTGTCTTTAGCCGTAGCTCGATGTTTTGGGCCTGGTCCGACCAGTACTTGGAGCGTTCCTGACTAGACTTGATGCGTGACTCAAGGCGCTGATAATAGTTTTCCCAGAGTGGGAACTGGTTCAGGCGGGCATCGGCTGCCTTCAACGATGTTGCAATCCCCGCAGCACGTGTTGCCGCAGCGGATGCATCGATTTCAAGCTGAATAATCCGCTCATTCAACGTCGTGTAGGCTGGGTTGAAGCGTGCTGTGCGGACTGGAGTCGACTTGCGGTACTTGACCAGACGTAGCCGAAGCTCGGCCAGCTGCTTTGTCTTTACAACGATGGCATCCGCGCTTGGTCCGAGCGTCGTCCCCAGCGATGTCAGTTCAGTTTCAAGCTCATCGATTTTGACCTGAAACGACTGAACGGTTGGGTCTGCATCGGCGGAGGGGATGTCGCTTCTGGTCGTAGGGATAGACTTCAGGCGCTCACGGCTGCTTTCGATTTTGCGTTGGGCCTCGATAGAACCAGCGCGCGCGGTGTTGTATGCAATCTGTAAATCGGTAACAACTTGCTGCTGGGCTTCGCGGTTACTCAGCAAGTCAGGAAGGTTTTTATCCTTCTTAAGCGTCTGCAGCTCGGTTAGTGCAGTCATCGCGTCATCATTGTTGACTTTTGCCTGATCCGTTGCAAACTGACTGGCTTGCCGCAGGCTGGACTCACCTTTGGTCTTTACATTTTCGGTATAGACATCCACCAATGTGTTCGCAGTATCACGCACAAGACTGGGGTTGTCGCCCTCGGCCGTGACCTCAATAATGGATGTGTTTTCAACGACATCAACAGTAACTAAAGGAAGGGCTTTGGCGCTTAGCCTGCGGCCAACTTCATCTTTGATTTCAGACCGTTGAATCATCTCAACCTGAGTTAGTGGGGAGTATTGCTGGCTTAGTTGAAACAGGGCAGCAAGTGGATCCGTGCTGACATTGTTGATGACATAGGACGGCGGAGACACAAGCAGGCGTGCGACAGCTCTGTATGTGGGGGCCTGAACCATGGTGATCAGCACGCCGACCACCAGAACAAAAGCAAATACCTGAAAAATGACCAGTCTGCGTCGGCGGAACATGTCACCATATTCCTGCAGCGACAGCGATTGGCCGGCCTCGTTTACGCTTTCAACTCGTTCTTGCATGTAGCCCCTCGGGCGACATGGATACTCCCCAGCATCAGTACGCCCCTTCCGCTTTCAATACTGCTGGTATTACACGCAATAACACCCAACAGTCAAGCAGAATAGAACGGTGACGCAGATATTCCAAGTCCAGGTCAACCCATTCCGAAAAAGTGAGTCTACTACGTCCTGTAACCTCGCGGAGGCACAATAGGCCTGGTTTGCCCTGTAAACGAGATTTTTGCAGTGTGGAATATGCATCAACTTCTTTTGGAAGATGCGGGCGCGGGCCGACTAACGTCATCGTCCCGGAAAGGACTAACCATAGCTGCGGGAGTTCATCGATGGAAAGACGACGGATTGCACGCCCAACTCGGGTCACGCGCGGGTCGTTTGCCATCTTGAAAATGACATCCCCAGCTTCGTTTTGAGCCGAGAGTTGCTCTTTGATTGCATCCGCATCGCGGCGCATGCTGCGAAATTTAGTGAATAGGAATTCGCGCCCGTGCTGACCAACACGAAGCTGTCGATAAAAGATCGGAGTCCCATCTTCCAGTGCGATACAAATCGCAACGCAGGCCATCACTGGCGAAAGCAAAATCAACGCAATAGAAGAGACCACGATGTCAAGTACGCGCTTTAATGCCTCCTCAACGGCAGTAAGTGGGCGTACAGACCCCAGCTCACCGGCACAATGCTTGGAAACAGCAGCAGGTAACTTTACAGACATGGCACATCGGACACTTTTTCGGGCAATTCCATTTGAAACAGTCGAATTTTCAATCATCGGTGCATTTCCACGCAGTACTCCCCGCACAGATTGTCAGGGGGTAGAAAATTCTCAACGAGAGTCACACAGTGGTAGCCACTGAATGCGATACAGCGAGATTCTAACACAATGATATTCGGTAAATGTTTCCCCATTCCTAAGTGGAATAATCATCGAGTCGGCTATACTTCACGGGTGACTAAGCACCCCGATGCGTTTCCCGCATCCCACATTCTCTGCGATACGGGCGCTGCGTTCTGCAAACGCCTTGCTGCAGCCCCCGAATTCCTCCCCGATATCGACGAGCAGGCAGATAACTCTATCAAAATCCTCGTCCTAGCAGCCCTTCGCGTGCAAAATCATCTGACAGCGGTGGCGCCAGCCGTCTGCCGAACGCTTGGTAGCTTGGAGGCCGTGCGCTTCGACATTCGGCAAAGAGGTTGCATCTACCTTGTGTGGAATCCGACAGCAGAGGTGGTCGTAGGCGGAATCATCCCCGCGTTTCCAGAGCTCACCCTCGCACCGCATGAAGGCCGAATTCTGACCACCGATGAGCCAATTGGCCCCAGTGAATCTCTCCTCAGCGCCTACTCCGGCCTCGTCAAGTCAACCGCCACCGTTATCAGCGCAGACATCCGGCCTGACCCATACGCCGGGGCATGCGTCGTTATCGGAGGCCGAGCCGGAGACACCCACGATGTGGTCATGTTCCACCGTGCAGGCGGCGAAGCACTATCCATCACGATTGGCAACGTCCCGACCATTCACTCCATCGCTGACAATATTGTTGTCGCAGTCCCCGACCGCCTCCGGCGCTACATGGTCACCGCGAGTGGCATCACCGCAGGCTCATACTTTGTTAATAGTGCAGGCGAAATCTCCACTTGGATGAACACCGAAATCACCGCAACCAGTGAGCTCACCGGGCATCTCGATCCACTGCCTCTCGATGTCATCATCAACAACTATCCAGCCCAGCGCATTGATGACATTACGCTGCTTGAAGGCACAAACAGTATCCGCGCACGCTACGCAGGCACGACGCCACCAGAAAATACACTTTTCCTCCCCGATGCCGCATGTTGGTGCGGGGAGCTTGCCCCTTGGAGGATTGAATCCGCTTGAGTCATTACCGTCAACCAGCACCGCACATCACACAGGCAGTCCTCGCACCCGCAAACCCAACCATCACGTTTTCACCCGACAGAAAACACTTTCTCGCGATTGAACATCCAAGCCATCCATCCCTGGATGCCTTAGCAAAGCCATTCCTAAAGCTTGCCGGCTCGCGCTGGGACCCAACGCGCCCCGGCTACCAAACAACCCTCCACGGCTCAGAAATCCGCATCACAAGCGTTGCAACCGGCCAGACACGAACGGTTACAGACCTGCCGGCCGGTATTCGAATCGATGGCGTTAACTGGAGTCCGGACAGCCAGTGGATGTCCGTTACGGCGGATATGGTTGACGGTGGCATCAGGCTCTATGTCATCGATATCGAAACACTGGCATCCCGCGAAGTCACCGGCCTACGCCTCAAGGATTCCCTGGCGGCAACAACGCAGTGGCTCCGCGATAGCTCGGCAATCTACGCAACGGCTGTCCCAGATGACCAACCGCCTTTCCCGCAGCCGACCGCAACCCCGGATGGTCCCAATATTCAGGAAAGCCACGACAAACGCACGCGCACAGCCACATATCAGGATTTGCTGACATCCCCACACGATGAAGCCTGCTTCGCGCACATCATCACTTGCCAGCTGGTACGCATCAGCGTTCAAGACCTTGCCATTGAACGCATCGGCGAACCCGTTCTTTTGGGCAGCTTCCGGCAATCCCCAGATGGCAACTTCCTATTGGTAACCATCCTTCAGCAGCCATTCTCGTACCGCGTCCCCGTGCACCTGTTTGCACGCTCTGTGCAGATTTGGACATCCAATGGGGATGTGTTGCAAACCATTTGTGACATCCCGATGATGGATGAGATTCCACCGCAAGGCGTGCCGGTGGGTCCGCGGGGCATCCAGTGGATACGCCTGATGCCAGCGACGCTTCTCTGGACCGAAGCCCTCGATGGTGGAGATCCGAAAGCGGAAGTTCCGCATCGTGACCGCCTGATGCTAAGCGAGATCAGCGCGACCACGACAGATGAGCCACGCGAAATCGTGCGGCTGCAACACCGCTTTGCGGACATCGACTGGCTGCCACGCACTGGCGATGTAATCCTGACGGAATATGATCGTGACCGGCGGTGGAGAACCAGCTGGCGGACATCCCTCTTCGATACCACCAACCGAGAGGAGCTGTGGAGCCTGTCCGTCAACGATGCGTACAACGACCCGGGCGACTTGGTCTACGAGACGCTCCCGGATGGCACGAGCGTTGTTCGTGAGCGGGATGGCATTTGGTTCCTCACGGGACGTGGCTCAACGGCGGAAGGTGACCGGCCATTTCTGACGGCTTTTCACCCCGGGGATGGCATCACGGTCGAAGTGCACCGCTGCGGCGTAGATGCATTTGAAACCTTTGTCGGCTTCAGCCACGAGGAAGACTTGATACTGTCGCGCCAGGATCCGGCAACCCCGCCAAACCTCTGGCTCAATGGTCGTAACCTGACGGGCTTTGTGGACCCGCATCCGGACCTGACAGGGATGCACCGTGAGCTGGTCCGCTACAAGCGATCCGATGGCGTGCAGTTAACGGGAACGCTGTTTCTGCCGCCGGGCCACGATCCAAAGCGGGATGGCCCACTCCCCACGCTCTTCTGGGCCTACCCGGAGGAATATTCCGACCCGGCAACAGCCGGACAGGTGCGGGGTTCGGACCGTGTCTTCACCCGCCTCGCGGGCACAAGCCCGGTCTGGTTTGCCGCAGCTGGCTGGGCGGTGCTGGCGGATGCATCCGTCCCCGTTATTGGTGACCCAGACACGATGAATGACACATTTGCGGAGCAAATCGTGGATGCTGCCAAGAGTGCTGTAGACATGCTGGTATCGCGAGGTATTTCGGACCCGCACCGCATTGTCTGTGGCGGACACTCCTATGGCGCTTTTATGACAGCCAATCTGCTTGCCCATGCACCGGGTCTCTTTTCGGCGGGCATTGCCCGTTCTGGTGCTTACAACCGGACGCTGACTCCCTTTGGATTCCAGTCTGAAAGGCGTACGTATTGGGAGGCGCAAGAGATTTATCACCGCCTCTCGCCCTTTACCTATGCGGACCGAATAACGGACCCCATCCTCCTTATCCACGGAGCGGCTGACAACAATCCGGGGACTCATACACAGCAGTCAGAACGGTTTTACCAAGCTCTCGCAGCACACGGAGCGACGGTGAAGCTTGTTTTGCTTCCGCATGAGTCTCACGGCTACCGGGCGGCGGAGTCCATCCTCCACACGCTTGCGGAAATGCTGGACTGGGCGAACACCTGGAGCGACCAGCGGCTGGCTGACCGTAAGTGGTCTCCTGTACGTGGTAAGGTTAAGCCATAATGTCCCTCGATTCTACTGGTGTGGCATCCGTTGAAAACCTCACCGTTCGCTATGGCACGAAGACGATTTTGTCGGACTTCTCCCTCGTCATCCCCGATGGCTGTACGGGTTTGCTGGGGCCAAACGGCGCCGGAAAAACAACCCTCCTCAAAACGCTTCTTGGCTTTGTAAGTCCGGCAGGCGGCCGTGGTCAGGTTCTTGGCCTCGATGTCGCAACGCAAGGGATGCTCATTCGCCAGAAGATTGGCTTGATGCCCGAGCAGGACTGCCACATCCCGGGGATGAATGCCGTCACATTTGTTGCGTATGCGGGCGAGCTTGCCGGGATGCCGGCATCCCAAGCCATGCGCCGCGCGCATGAAGTCCTTGAGTACTGCGGCCTCGGTGAAGCCCGCTACCGCAATGTAGAGACCTACTCCACGGGAATGAAGCAGCG
>CAIYBQ010000315.1 GCA_903924445.1 uncultured Armatimonadota bacterium
GGCCTCTTCATCACAGTGATTCTGTGTATCAACCTCATACCAACGGAAGTTGAGCGCAGGACCATATACACAATCCTTGCGAAGCCTGTACGCCGGTATGAGTTCCTCCTTGGTAAGTTTTTTGGTGCACTTGGAACCTTGGGCATCAACATCGGACTGATGGGACTTGCATTCGTCGTTGCAGTTGCAGTCAAGCAGATTGGCGCCGAGAACGCAGTCAGCCCATTGATTCTCTTCAAGGGCATTCTGATGATCGCAATGCAGATGTTGCTTCTGGCAGCACTTGCAATGTTCTTCTCGACCTTTGTGACTCCGCTTGTCAACTTCTTCTTGACGATGGTGTTGTTCGTTATTGGCAACCTGTCCAGCTATACGCTTGACCTTGCCAAGAACAGCCAAGTTGCGATTGTGAAGTATGTGCTGCTCGGTGTCCATTATGTGGTTCCGAACTTCGGCAACTTCCAGTACACCAACCCGTTGTTGCAGCCGGATGTTGTCGTAAAGAACGAAACCCTGTTCCTGACGCAGAACTGTGCTTATGCGGTTGCATATGCAACCGCGCTGATGGTGTTGGCAATCCTCGTATTCGATCGCCGGGAGGTCTGACATGCTGCGCGAAGCTTTCGCCAAAAATCCCAAGCTGGCAGGTACGTTGGTTCCGCTAACCGCGGCAATCATCGCCTTCCAGGCAATCAATGACCGGGATGACATGCGACGACAACCGGCTATTGAGCCTAAGAGTGTAAAGACTGCTGCCACCGCATCGTTTGGAGGCGCAGGCTTACCGTTCGAATACTCATTGGCCGCATTGTCCGGTTTCCGTCAGGTCATCGCTGGTCTACTGTGGGTCCGCTCGGATGCTTTCTTCCATAGCGGAAACTACGATGCTATTCTCCCGATGATTCGGTTGATTACATGGCTTGACCCTAACTGGTTGGATGTCTATGCAACGGGTGCCTGGCACCTGATGTATAACTTTACGGATACGGATCAACGCTCTGATCGACGGTATTTACCTGTAGGCCTAGCGCTTCTCGATGAGGGAATTGCCAACAACTCGAAAGTCTTTGATGTGTACAAAGAAAAGGGTTGGAATATGTTTGACAAGGTCCGTGACTATAACGGAGCAGTCAAAGCATACCAAGGCGCTCTTGCGAATGACCCGGATGCGGAAATTAACCAGGTCGCGCACCCATTGGCACACTCCTTCGAGCGTGCTGGAATGGTGGATGAATCCATTGCTGCTTGGGATGATGCTATAAAGCGTCATGAAGGGTGGATGAAGCGACCGGGCATCACCGATGAAGTTAAAATGCGAAACTCCATGGGTGTTAAGAATGCGACCAAAAACCGGTCCATTATGCAGATCCGGAAGGCTTTACGTCCGGTAAACATCGCACAGTTGGGGTTAGTCGACACCGACTTTCATGTGACCGTCACCCGCACCAAATCCAAGGTGATCAAGGTCGAAGGTACCTGGAATCTGATTGGATCCATCAAGGACACATTCGATGCCGGTATCTTTGAAGCCGACGGCAATACCATCAAAACGCTCGGCAAGGGCCTAACACTTGATGGACCAGTGAACGGCTGTCGTGTGGATGTTCGCCTTCAGGACGATGGCTACAAAATGCCGGAATTTGGATCGTTTAGCTTTGAAGTTGATCCAAAAGTCACGCTGATGCAAGACATCGTTTCAACAAGCGGTGGACGTCAAGTGGATGCGGGTGGTGCTTATGTTGCAACACCACGCGCCGGTAATGCTGAAGCAGTTGCAGAATCTGCAAAAGTTTACAACCTTGCGCCTAAAGACCAAGCTGTTGCAAATGGCGTTCCTGTAGCACAGGCGCTAACCGGTGCAGTGCCAATCTCCCCGCGAGGGCAGTGGCAGCTGGTAACGATGGCTTATCCGAAAGCCTTCAATGCTTACCCACGCTACTACACGCAGGCTGAAATTCCAGCAATGTTTGCTAAGCTTCGTGGCGATGCAAAGACCGTTGCTGAAAAGTTGACGAAGCGTAACGTTCACATCGCCCGCAAGGGTCTGTATGCTCCTGGGTCTTTCCGCAGGGAAATCGACATGAGCAAAGATCCAAAGATGTACGGCTTCAAGAACGATTCGTTTGAGCTGATTCTCAGCGTCAATCCAAGAACGGCACCTGACTTTGTTCAGGATCGTATTGGCTGGAACGGCGAAGGCTGGAATGATCGCAAGTACTTGGATGACAAGACGGTTCCAGGACTACGAATGATTCGTGTTCGCGTACCACTGACCAAGGATGACATTCTTGGAAGCGGTGAGAAGGTTCTCTTCAAAGGCTAACTAAGCTTGTTCGGTGTTAAAACACCTCCGGTGACTAAGTTACCGGAGGTGTTTCTGGCTTAATGGTTTGACGTACAGCTATGTGCTCGTCCGCTCAGTTCAGAGAAGCCAAGGGAGATGAATATCAGGTGAGCATGTCACGCCTGCATGCTCAAATGCGCCCAAAAAACCTCACGGTGACTACACTCGATTCGACATCAGAGGCTTGTTGGCAAAGACAAAGGTTTGTCTTCGTTTTATTTGGAAAAGCCAACCGTAAGGGGAGCTTGCCCAATTTTCCCAAGCGCAATGTTTGTGCCCACCGCAACCTGCTCATCGGTTGTCTGGGATGCTTCACATTTTCCATCCAAAATCGAAAGCTTAGCGGTTCGACCGTTGCTTCCACGGATCTCACCCTTAGATGTCCATGGCCCGGCTGCAGTCGTGCGTCGAGATTGAATGTCAATCTCCCATGTAAAACACGCGCCGCGGCTGCTGGTCGCGTTCAGCTTGGATGACTTTTCCACACGAAAAGCAGAAAGTTCGCAGGATGTATCGCTCCAGTTACGATCTCCGACAAAGGACCACTTGTAATGTACGAGGTCACTTTGTTCTTTTACGCGCGTAAACAAAACACGGATGTTTCCGTCAGATGGCATTGCACTCCGGGATTCTTTTTGGCTTTGCCGCTGAGTACAGCCAACGGTTAGACTTACAAGAATAGGGATGAGCAACGCGATTAGTCGGGAATTCATTCCTTGATTGTATCAATTGATACCTTGCTTGTGGAAATACTTCGCGGTAAACTGTTCCGCGTGGCCCGTTGGTCGAGCGGTTAAGGCGCCTCCCTTTCACGGAGGAAACCAGGGGTTCGATTCCCCTACGGGCTAGATTGAGAGCACCTCTTCAAGGTGCTCTTTTTGTTTGCTGGCACTATTGTCGTTTTGGCATCCTCAGAGGGGAGTCGACGGCGTGATACTGAGCCCATCGATACAATTGTCGATGATTGTTATCTAATCGTCAAATGCTGCATGACGGGACTGGTCACTTCCCCTACAATGCCGTATGCACACATTCCAAGGTACTTGTAGGGTTGTTAAAGCACATGTTATTGGCGAATCCGGGCGGGGTGGGCGTACCGCATTTGACCGGGACCGCGTAACCGCTGCAATAGCTGCCGGCTCTCTCATTGTTGAGAATGGTCGTCCTGTCGCAGATGGTGGTCCTGTCTGGCGAGAGCTGCCGGTTTCAGCAGATGGTGTTTACGCAGAGCGAGAGCTTCGCGGTGGTTATGTTGCATTGATTGTTTCATCCGATGCCGATCAGACGATTGTTGTTCGGGCATCTGGGCATGGAGTCTTTTACGGGCCTGGAATCGTACACGGTGGTGATCCTTACGGGACGGATGCTTTTCACTTCCCGGTTCGACTAAAGGCTGGAAACAATCAGCTTATCTTTTCCGTTGGACGCGGAAGGCTGGCAGTGCGGTTTGAAGCTGCAAGCAACACAGCGTTCATCAGTGGGAATGACCTAACGATCGGAGATGTCGTTCCGGGCTCAACCGATGGCGTCTACGCAGGTGTTCAGGTAGTGAATCCTGCTGCTGGCGGTTACTTTATGTTGATGGCGACGATTGAACCTAGTAGCACCGCAAGTCACATCGTCTACCTGCCCGCATTGTCATCTACCAAAATTCCAATCAAACTTCCACCTGTTGATCGGCCGAGCGCTGATGGTGTATCCGTTAGCTTTGAGCTTGTTGATTGTGGTAAGGAACGTCAAGTAAATACGAAGCGGATGTCGAGCAATGATTCATCAAAAATCGTAAGCACCATCAAGGTTTCCACTCGAGTACGTCGCCCGCAGGATACGCGGAAGAACACGTTTATCTCTGACATCGATGGCAGTGCTCAGTATTACGGTGTACGCCCTGCACAAAGCCGCCAACAGTCTCCAAATCTTGTATTGACCCTTCACGGAGCATCGGTCGAAGGCATGGGACAGGCGGAAGCGTATGGCAATCATGCTGATATCAGCTGGATTGCAGCCACAAATCGTCGCCCATATGGTTTCGATTGGGAAGACTGGGGCCGCAAGGATGCCATGGAAGTTCTTGCGGATGCAAGTGCCAGACTCCCGATGGCTCCAGCGAAAGTCCATCTTGCTGGTCACTCGATGGGGGGGCATGGAACATGGGTCAACGGATCACTCTATCCATCAACATTCGCATCCATCGCGCCAAGCGCAGGGTGGGTATCGTTTGCATCTTATGGGGGAGGGGCTCGGAGTCCCCAACAACCCGATGTTGTTGACACCGTTTTCAATCGGGCGAACAATGAATACGACACCTTAAAACGGGCTGGAAACCTGGATTATCCAAGCGTTTTCATTCTTCATGGCGATGCCGATGACAATGTCCCGGTCACCGAAGCCCGAACGATGAAGTCTGTTCTCGAAAATCGGCGTCACCCACGGTTTGGTTATCATGAACAACCAGGCGCTGGGCACTGGTGGGATGGACCGCAGGGGGCAGGAGCCGACTGTCTCGATTGGCCAGGAATTACCTCAGCAATTCGCTCATCCTCGGTTGCTGATCCTGACACATTTACGTTCTCGACACCGCATCCGGGAATCTCCGCAACGGCCTTCTGGGTAGAAGTCATTCATCAGCACGTATGGGGCGAGATGTCAAAGGTCTCTGCAACATGGAAGGCATCGCCGGCGGAGCTTTGGATCACGGCAGAAAACATCGAACGGCTTGCGATAGGTGAGCGCTCAGGTAAAAACCGTCCGACAACGGTCAAAATTAACGGCCAAACGCTGCAGATTCCCCAAACTGGTACCGTTCATGTAGCGCTAACTGGATCCAAATGGCGTGTCGTAGGCGATATGCAGGCAGGGCAGAAATCGCCGCAGCGCTGTGGACCTTTCAAGAATGCCATCGGGAATCGCTTTGCACTAGTACTTCCAACCGGTGGGACTGCCGCTGAAAATGATTTGGCACTGCAGATTGCCCGCTACCACCTCGAAACATGGATGGTCCGCGGTAACGGACATAGTGATGTTTTCCTTGATACAGACCCGTTAGATGAAGACAGAACCTACGTTCTATACGGGAACAGTAGTATCAATAAAGCCTGGGGCAAATTAGTCAATCAGCAAAACGTGGATGTAACACGTCAGGCTGCCCGTATCGGTCGTAAGACTGTCAAGGGAGATGATGTCTTCCTCATGGCGTGTCAGCCGCATCCGAAATCGGACAAAAGTCATGTCGTGTTGGTTGGATTCACGGGTGCTGTGGGTGCTCGGGCAGTCCTCCGTGTGCCTTTGTTTGTCAGCGGTGTCGCGATGCCGGACTGGACGCTTGCGAAGGCGAATGTCTTCCAACTAGGGCGAGCTGGTGTTATTGGCGCAGGTTATTTTGACTCTGCCTGGAAGCCAGCAATGGATCAATCAGCATGGCGATAATGCCTTTCCTCATCGCGGCTCTTGCTGTATCCGGGCTCCTTCAACAAGGCACATCTGCTTCTGATCAAGCCGCTGCCAAGGCATCTACCAGTGTTTTACGGAAGACCGTAGCGCCCCAGTGGATAGGAACGGGAGATCGATTTTGGTATCAACGTGAACGTGATGCCAATCTGTTTGAATTCGTTCTCGTAGATGCCAAAGCGGGCACGCGTAAGGTCTTTCCAAACAAGGAGATGCTTCAGGCGAACGCAGGGATCGAGGCTGTTTCCGTCAAGGTTGAGCTGTTGGAGCGGGCACCCAGGCCGCAACGCGGCATCGAATCCCGCGAGGTTTGGCTAACATTCGCCAACAAGAGTGACAAGCCCGCCGAGCTGTTCTGGATAGATGCCGGCAAAGAGCAATCGTATGGTGTCCTTCAACCAGGAACAACCCGAAGGCTGAGAACCTTTTCCGGGCATCTCTGGCAAGTGCGGCGCAGTGATGCATCCAGTGCTGGTTTTTTACGCGGTGGAGCAAGTGATGCAGGCGTTGACATAACCAATGGGCCTCCAAGTCGTGCCGCATCGAATGTGGCTTCTAGAAAGTTGGTTGTTCGCAATCATAACCTTGCACTTCTCGGCACCGATGGATCACCAAAAATGGTGACGACATCGGGTTTGGAAGCCGATGCGTTTAGTGGCAACCGGGTTTGGATGGCTCCGAATGGTCGCTATGCTATTGCATTCCGGGAAACCAAGCCACAATCCCACCCAGTGATATTGCGTAATACCCGGCCAAAAAACAGCATTGAGCCAACATACGAGACGATCGAGTATCCAAAGCCTGGAGATGCGATTGCAAAGCCAACCGTAGTCCTTCTGGATTTGGAAAATGCCACTGAAACAGCGCTTTTATCGAC
>CAIYBQ010000316.1 GCA_903924445.1 uncultured Armatimonadota bacterium
GACTTGTTCTCGGATGTCAGTGTGCCATCCAATACCGCTTTCCCCACGCGCTCGCTGGTGACTTTTGGCTTGCGGATGGTCGATATCGACAACGATGGCCTCCTCGACATCATCACCACAAATGGCCACGTCATGGACAATGTTCAGGACATTAAGCCGAAGAGTGTGTTCAAGCAGCCGAGTCAATTACTTAGAAACATCGATGGCAAGCGCTTCGAAGATGCAACGCCTCTGGCAGGGTCGGCATTTATGACCGCCATCGTGGGGCGTGGGCTCGCGGTTGGTGACATTAACAACGATGGCCGCACGGATATCGTGACCATCGACAGCTTTGGCGGCGTGCACATTTATGCGAATGAGCACCCAGCAAGCGGTGCCTGGATGGGACTAAAGCTCATCGGGACAGCGTCTACACGGGATGGAAGCGGCGCGATCATCACGGTCAAAGCGGGTGAAAAGACATTTGTCCGGCATGCGCACACGGATGGCTCTTATATGTCCGCAAGTGATGGCCGCGTGTTAGTCGGCCTCGGGAGCACTGTCGGTCAAGTGGACATCACGGTCCGATGGCCAAGTGGACGCACGCAACAGCTAAAAGCGCAAACGCCCGGGAGCTACATTACGGTCACCGAAGGAGCAAAATAGAAAAGCAGGGAGCACCGTTCCCTGCTTCGTTTTGTTGTATGCCTAAGGGAAGACCTTTGGAAATGGGACATCCGGGACGCCTTTTCGCAGCGTTGCCAGTCGGGCTTCCGCCTGCGCATCGCCTGGTTTGAGGTGAGCGATGATCGCCCACTCGAGGCGCGCACGGGATGACATTTTCCGTTTATCCGCTTCGAGAGCCACGACACGGTGCCGTTCAACATCCGTGAGGTTTGCGCCAGAGCCGTTCACCGCACGCGTCAGCCTGTCCTTTGACTCGACGGCGTTTTGCTCCTCAGCGATGAGCTTGTCGCCTTTCGCCGTCTGGCCAGCGCGAATACGAAGACGCGCAAGACGCGGCCGCAGGCCAACCTGGTCGGGGAGCATCGCGTAGGACTTTTCAAAGGCATCCAATGCGCCTTTAAGATCCCCGCTGGCCTCGCGCACACGCCCGAGAGTCATATAGGCGGCGGGCACAGGAGCGATTTGGATGCCCGCTTCCAGTGATGCAAGCGCTTTCTTGTAGAGCTCAGCCGCTTGCGCGGGATTGGCGTCGGCTTCATCGATGTCGAGCTTAGCCCCAAGAATCCAGATCGCAGGATCATTTGGGTTACTGCGTTTTGCGGCTTCCTCGAGAACAGCACGTGCATCGGGAATCCGCTTTTGTAAATGGAGATTCGTTGCCAGCATCCCCCAGCCCGCAGGGTTGTCGGCATCCATCGCGATCAGGGCGCGGTACTCGGCTTCCGCTTCTTTGTACTGCGCAGCGGCCTGATAAAAGGTAGCAAGGGCGAGGAGTGGCTCAACAGAGTTGGGGGCGAGCTGTTTGATGCGCTTGATGCGTTCGCCGACATTTCCCGGCCAATCGAGGTCGGATTCCGTCACGGAAAGAACCAGCAGCGCGGATGCCGAATCGGGTGCAATAGCAACCGCTTGCTTGGCAAAGCGCCACGCGAGGTCAACTTCTCCGAAGGCGCGGCAGGTCGCAGCGAGGCGCTCTGAGAGATCAGCAGAGGTTGCAGATTTTGCGGTCAGCTTACGGATGACGCCAAGGGTTGTCGGGATATCCCGTTCTTGAATCGCGAGCATCGCACGATTGACTTCTGCTTCATCTTCAGCCGTAAGGTCTTCATTACTAGGTAACGGTAAGACCAACTTTGATGCCGCCAGCAGCTCGGGCTTTGCAGGTTGTCCAGTTTTACAGCCATTAACGGAAGTGAACCCGGCAAACATCAAAATCCCACCGAAAACGATGTGACTGGCTATGCGATGGTTGATTGGCTGTGTTATTAGACTATTATCCGCTGGATGTAAAACGACAAGACCCCGGTCCATCCATGTGAGGTGTCCGGGGTCTTAACGATGATGACCGATTACTGTCCGTTAGGAGCTCCGGCGGCGCCAGGGGTTGGAGCTCCGCCCGAACCGCCCTTCATGCCACCCTTGCCAGCAGGTCCGCCCATACCTTCAGGTGCATTTGCAAATGGGTTGGATGGACGCTTTGCATCAGCTGGAGCACCACCAGCTGGTTCGCCCTTAACAACTGCGCCAGTTTCGTTTGGATCAGGCTCGTTGCTGCATCCGGTGAGCAAGCAGCCAAATGTCATTGCTGCGGCTGCAATCAAAGCAAATTTCTTCATTTTTGTTTGTCTCCTGAAAGAGAATAGACGCCACCAGAGCATTTGCTCTCCTGACGTCCTTTGTGTCCGTACATCCAAAATATCCCGGCAACCATGGAGGGTGCCGGGATATCTGTTAGCGGATGCTTAGAAGCGGGTCTCCCAGTATGGGAAGTAGTACTGGTTACGGCTGGCATCGTATGCACAGCTCTCAAGCTGACCATGCTTCATTGCCTTGACGTGGCCATCGCAGAAGCCGATGTTAGCAAAACCACGCTTGTTTGGGTTGTTCTGTGGGCTGGAGGAGAAGCCACCAAAGTTGGATGCCTCACCCTTATGGCGATACCAGGTAAAGCCATCACCACCACCACATGGGCTGCCATCGACAGCCGCTGGCCAAACAGCACCGTTTCCAAGTCCGAGGGACTGCTCGCCGGTCCAGCCCCATGCGGACTCGCCAGTAAACATCATCGTGTCTGCAGGACGTGCGATTGCGCTCATCTTGCCACGTGCGGTATCGGTTGCCCAGTCAGCACCCCAGTCAACAACGTTGAGGGAAACGGACATTTGGCCGAGCATCGCCTGGTAAACAGGCTCTTTGGCCTTGCTGTAGGCGCCGCCCCAGTTGACTCCGTAGCCACCAGCGACAATCTGCTGCCACTTGGATGCGCCGACTTCAGGGCACTCGCCGATCTTCCAGTTCTTGATGTAAGGCTGTAACACACCAAAGTAGCCAACGAGGGAGTTCGCAATCTGTGCGTTGATGTCAGCGCCAGGTGCAAGGGTCATGTCTGCCCAGTCAGGGGTCTGACATGGAGTCTGACCGTAGCCACAGGAACCATTGTTGTCCATACGTGGCAGGGTCTCATCGTAGTCCTGTGCGTACATCATGGATGCGAGTGCAACCTGTTTGACGTTGGATAGACAAGATGCCTGACGTGCTGCAGCACGTGCCTGTGCGAACACAGGGAAGAGAATTGCTGCGAGGATCGCGATAATTGCGATGACGACGAGAAGCTCGATGAGCGTAAAGGCGTTACGTAAACGCGCATTGCTGAATGAAGACTGCATAGCTACCTCCGAACGTAAATCTTTGAGGTTGTCCAGGATTTTCAGATGACTCTTAACAATCCGCGGACGGTTCCAAGCAATACTAAGAATGATTCGTTTGCGACGCCTCTAACCCGGCGCAATAACTGCAGCAAAATAATCACAGCCCGCAGGAACAAGTGTTAGATACGAACCGTAAGTTAGGTAAAGCGACAAGCCTGCGCAGAACATGCCCGGCATCACAGCCGACTTTCGCAAGGCATCTGACTAAGGTGTCGTATACCAAGCGAGGTGTTTTGCTTCAGGAAGCCGCAAACCCTTAATTTTGCTTAGCGGCATAATGTCATGCATCGAACACATTTGCAATATTAATTGTGTGTTTTTGCATACCTTTCCTCACCGGGTCCTAATATGGCACGGAAATTGCCGATCGCCGAAGAATCCATCTTCATTCACCC
>CAIYBQ010000317.1 GCA_903924445.1 uncultured Armatimonadota bacterium
CAATCGCATCGGAATCCTGTCCGACTTTGCGGCACACAAACGCGTACCGTATGGACTTGTCCTTGAGCTCTTCGATAGAAAGATGAACATCAACTTCATCTTCAAAGCGTAGCGGCGCCCTGAACTGACAACCAACATCCACACGTGGCCAGCCGATTCCATTCTTGCCGGCAACGGTCAGCCCCTGACTGCGAAGGAATGCATGCTCAGTGACTTCCATGTACCGGAAGTAGCTGGAATAGTGAATGATTCCAGCCATATCGGTCTCTGAAAATGCAACCTGATGGCGCATCACATACAAGTCAGCGAATTGTGCCGTCATACAGCTGCGACTTCGGCTCCAGTTGTTTCCCGCGGCAAGCCATGCGTCAGGTGTTCCGGGAGGTCTGCGAAGTGTCCGACCGCATTACAGAGGTCAGAGAAGTCACGTACGAGGTCACCGATTAGACAGTCGACGAGGTCTCCCTTGACATCTGGGAACTTCGTGACGACATCCTTCATCGAGAAGTCCTTCTGATAGAAAGCATAAACCAAGGCCCGCATCGTCTCGATGGAAGCGCACAGCTGCTCACCATACTTCGTGAACTGAGCTGCAGAGGTGTCTCCGGCATCAAGCGCTGCATGAATCGTATCCGCTGCCAGTTCACCACTCTTCAATGCGAGATACACACCGGATGAAAACACCGGGTCAAGGAATGCAAAGGCATCCCCTACGAGGACAAGGCCATCATCTGCGCAGTACTTAGAGCGGTAGGAAAAGTCGCCGGTCGCCCAAATGGGTCCGAACTGCGTGCCTTTAGAGATACGTTGTTGGATCCACGGATTGTTCGCCGCTTCACGTGCGAGGATTTCCGCCTTATCGCGTGTACCCGAGAACAGATAGTCCTTCTCAGCGACAATGCCAACTCCAACGACATCATCCGGCAGCGGGATATACCAAAACCATCCCTTGTCAGGAAGGTAAGCAATCGTGGTCGCTGCTTCATCGAGGCCAGGATCGCGTTCTGCACCTTTGTAATAGGTCCAGATGGCAATCTTACCGAGCTCAGGGTCTTTGATACGCCATTGGTTACGGCTGGCAGCAAGGGCATCGCGGCCCGTGGCATCCACCGTCACACTGGCTGAGACGTAGTAAGACTCACCAAGATCGTTTTCAACGCGGACACCAATGACTTTTCCATTGTCATCGCGGCAGAATTCTTTGGCCCGGGCGCCGTAGCGAACTTCGGCTCCAAGCTCTGCAGCACGGTCGAGCAACATTTTGTCGAAGTCGCTGCGGACAACCTGCCAAGTTACTGCTGCCGGATGATCCCAATGCTCGAAGAAGTAAAACGGCTGTGAGACACGACCTTGCATCGAGACAAACTGAACGCTGTATTTCTTTGGAAACGCTGATTCGTTGAGCTGATCAATCACACCCAGACGGTCAAGGACGAACCAGCAATATGGCATGAGAGACTCGCCCACGTGGTACCGCGGGAAGTAGTCTTTCTCAAGAACCAACACACTGCGTCCATGCTGTGCAAGGATGGCAGCCGTCGTTGCGCCGGCGGGTCCACCACCGATTACGATTACATCGAATGCCTGCGTGTTTTCCATCACTTAGTCAACATTTCTAGCCGGAATGACCGGCGGGAGAATTTCAAGTATGTCTGCGAGTACATCCCCAGATGGGGTCAAATGCCTATTCCTACGTCCGTATACAACATCCCCGGAGGAATCAAGTTCCATTGAATTGGCAATCTCGATGCTGGTATGCATCCGAAAGAATCCAAGTGGGTTTGAAATGTAAGGGATATTGAAGTCCGTTAAAACAGTTCCCAACGGAGTTGTACCCGCTCGGAGTATCTCTGCGGCATCATCCGGAAAATGTTTCAAAAAAATCCGGATTGCACCATATTCGACAGGCTGATTATCGCGGCATCGGCGCAGAACGACCGCCCGCAAAATGTTGGTTGGTTCGATGGTTTGTTGTAGTACCTGGAGCTGAATCGCACTCCCGTGGAACCTGCTGAGCGTGCTGGTCATATCTGATCGATGAACCAGCAGCTCATGAAAAGGCATCGGGACAGCATCCCCCGGAACTGAAATCGCATCCGGCATCAGCAACAATGCATCCGAATGTAAATCAGCCAGAGGTCCGGCAAGGTCCAATGGTTTCTCGTTAGGCATAGCGGCTGTCACGGTGTTGCGGCAGGAAGAACTCGTGGACGTAGCGGTCTACCTGAAGTAGGCCCTCGATATTGAGGCGAAGGAAGTTGTCATCCTCCGTGAGGTTTCCCGTACTTCGGATGTACTCCAGCGCAGCGGGGAACTGCTCACGCAGATCGACACCGAACTTATCGCGGAAGTATTGAAGATCGAGGGATCCCAGCTTGAATTGCAAAACGGCTTCGCGTATAAGCTTTTCTTCACCGGATGGCGTAAGGGCACGGAAGACCGGGAGATTTCCAGATTGCACGCGGTCGATGTAGGGATCGATGTTGTGTTGGTTCTGGAAGTGCGTCCCACCGACGTGCGAGAACGATGCAACACCCAATCCAAGGAGGTCTGCGCCCTGCCACAAATGATCTCGGTAGAGGAACTTGGTGGATGGATTCTTTACTGCCGTGTACGCACTTGTAACGGTGTAGCCATTTTCGGAAAGCCGTGCGAATGCACGCTCGACCCACTCACGTTTTTTGGCCCATGTCGCAACAGGAGCCACATCGTTTCCGGCGGCTTGCATCTCAGCGAAAATCGTCGTGTTGTACGGAATTTCCATTTGGTAGATGGTGACGCTATCGGGAGCCAGCTCGATGGTCCTCTCGATGGCGAAGTCCCAATCGGCATCCGTGTCGCCCATCATTCCTGAAATGAGGTCGATATTAATCTGTGGGAAACCAGCAGCACGTGCGTAGCCATAAGCACGGTCGATTTCTTTGGAGCCGTGGGCACGGCCATTAAGTTTGAGGATGTGTTCCTGAAAATGCTCAACACCCAGCGACAGGCGTGTAACGCCGATCTCACGAATGACATTGAGTTTATGTTCAGTAAGCGTCCCGGGTTCGCATTCAAAGGTCACTTCCTCTGCTTCATCCCAAGGCAGCATTTCCTGCATCGAGGATGCAAGGTGCTTGAGCGCTTGGGTGCTGAGGTAGGATGGCGTTCCGCCACCGAAGTAGACGAACTTTGGTTTACGACCATCAATAAATGGCTTGTCCGCATACATCTTCAGCTCATCGATAACGGCATCGACATAGCGTTGAATTTCCGCAGCATTCTTATCGGTGTAGACACGGAAATAGCAGAAGTGACAGCGCTTTCGGCAGAACGGGATGTGCGTGTAGATTCCGAGAGGCGTGCCGGGGGCTGGCTTGCGCGAAATGACATCGAGAACTTCAGGGACGGCTTCCTGCTTCCAAAACGAGTATGGAGGGTAGTTGGAAACAAAGTAGTTTCCGGCCTTGGTTTCCTGGTCACCAAGCATTTCTAGTCGAATCGGCTCTGCCATTTTGTACCTCTTGTACCCATACTTACCACCGGGAACACTGACATAAAGTATAGGCGTATAGCGGGGATTATTTAGTTGAAAGTAAACGTTTCAGCGTCGATTATTTGCAGAACATCCACAAGAGGGCGGATTCATACAAGGGTTACCGCCACTCCGCGTGGAGCTCAAAGCTTTCGTAGCACTGGATAGGTCTTGCTACTGGTGATTTCCCGGTCGAAGACATTCCAAGTGACGAAGCCATCCGTGGTCAGCGGATCGAGTAGATGAAAGATCAGCATTCGTAGTGGCTGATTGGTTGAAACAATCCAGTAATCATCTGTCGTTGTGACACGCGGCTCCCAAGTACCCTCAACGGTTCGCAGGGGGTGCCCCTGAAACGGCTGGCTGACTTTGGTGTTCTTGATCAGAAATTGTTCAAAGCCAGTTGGAGTTTTCCGCAGCTCAGTGAGCTCAATTCCATGGAAGCGTAGAAGACGGATTGCATCTGTGGATGATTTTGGAACGGCATAGTGGGACGGTACTTTGGCAGCGGCAGTCATCGCCCAGCGGTCATAAGTCGGCAGGACAACAGACTTCCACTTTGTCGGAGCTTTCGTGTGGTCAATGCGTGTCCCTGGAGGAACATCTTCCAGATCGACTTTCTCTTTACCGCGCGCGGCCATTTCAAAGGCGATGCCGGCTTCTGCTGCGCGGTACGCATCGGCAGCGACAATGCGCTTTCGAATATCCTTGCGGTCATCAACTAGTTTGTTCAGTGTCGCGAGGACAAATTGGTAGGTCGTCTCGACGCGGAAGCGGAACGGGAGAAAGCTGACGGCTTCGGACAAGATCCCAATGCGGTTACGCAATCCGGCGTAATTGGTAACGTAGCGGCCTTCATAGCCAAACGTAGCCCAGATCAATTCTCCGCTTCGACGCTCCGCGTTTCCATAGTCAAAAAGCTCCCATTTGTGGGTTTTGCGCAGCTGCTTTCGCACGGTAGGGAGCAAGACATCGCGTTGATAGCGCAAGACGGCTGGGTCGGTATCGGGATGCGTGGCAGGCCCATAAGTCAGATCAAATCTGTGACGGGTGCCGTTGGTGGTATGCAGGTCGAAGACGACATCCGGATCCCAAGCGCCATAGACTTCTCTAAGCACCCCGCGCATCTCAGGGGACTCGGCCTTGATGCAATCGCGGTTTAGGTCGAGGTTCATCCCATTGTGACGCTCGCCGACGCGTGCCGGACCATCCTGATGCGGCCGGTTTACGAGGCCATCACCAAACTTTTCGTTTCCATCCGCATTGTATATAGGGGCAATGACAAGTGTTGTAGCATCGAGGATGCGAGCTGGGTCCGACTTCAACAAGTCTCGAACCAACATCAGGATTGCTTCTTTGCCCTCGACTTCACCGGCGTGGATATTGGCCTGGATGTAAACGACGAGGTGGTCACCGCTGGCATGTGCCTGTGAGCCGGACGTAAATCCGGGCTTGGAAACGATGAGGAGAGGAACATCCCGGCCTTCCGTGCTGCGGCACAGGGATGCGCGTTTTACAAAGGGGTATTCTCGGGCAAGTACATCGCAAAAGGAAGTGACATCGGCGAATGTGGATGTTTCCGCATAGCCGGTTGCCTCGGCACGTGTCTGGAGGACAGTCTGCATGGAGACAGTTTAGCATCCAGCAACTCGTATTGTTACCGGGTTACAACTAGGGCTAACTAGGTTTCGAGACGGCAGGAACAGGCTTTTCAGGATTCAACTTGAGAAAGTCATCCACTGCGGCCCAACCTACAGCAAAAACCGCCAGTATGAGCAGCCCCCACCACGGAGAGATCCTGGCCCCAGAGCTCTTTTTCCGCCGCTTCCCACCCATTCATTCCCCGCCTTTAGAATGCAGATGGGGCAATATACCACTTTAATGTTCCATTAATGCAGGGTCACTCAACATAAGTTACATAAGCACTATTTGGCAAATTAGGTGATTCCACTACGCCAAATGTAGAGGTGACGAAAGCACTAAAGCTCGGAGTGCACATTGACAAAAGAATCAAGAGCACGGCTTAGGCGCACATGAACCGCGACGAACATCGGCGTGATGTCTTCCATCCCGGTCATATACGCCTCGTGTGCAAAACGAATGATCAGCCCATCATTTTCAGGGTCATCCTTGTAGAGCACCTTTATTCCCTGAAAGTCGCGTTGTATGTCGGTAGCAAGGTTTAGAGATGTTGGGAGGTTCTCAAGCCAAATCGGGAGCTCTGTGGCTACGGAAAAGGAAAGGACATCAGTGTTGGATGTCGCAGCAACCGTAACACCCTGAACAGAGAAAGACTCTGTTTGTGTCGCGTCGAGATACAGAACGCCCCCCAGATGTTCACACCAACGTAGGAGCAATGCGTTCATCGTGCAACCGACCGGATCTTTGCAAAGTGCCAAAGCATGTGCTCTGGCTTTCGGGCTTGGGTATCGAGCTCGCTGATCGCTTGATCTAGAAGCCCGGATGCCCCTATGCCCCAGAAGACATCATCTGCGGTTGTGGCATTTCCGATGCGTTCTACGACAAGGTGAACATTCTCAGTCGTGATAACCCAACGAACACCAGGAACGGCTTTCCCAACGTTGTAAAGTAGCTGCTGGAGCGGACGTTCCCCTTTCAAGTAGCCGACAAGCGGTAAATGAGCGGACAGTGTCAGGAGGGAATCATCATCGGATGCTGAAAGCGAGTAGACACCTGCACTTACATCGAGAAGGAGGTCTTCGGAGCTACCTCTGCGACACGCAATCCCGCTGGAGACTAAAGCCATCTCCAGTAGTGTAATGCGTTCTGTGTCAGAGCGATTTGCGAACAATGACGGCGCACCAATCGCCTTCATCCGGGCTCGACAGCAATGTATGTCCACACTGCTCAAGGGCATCGATGACATCCTGACGTCGTTCATGGATGATTCCGCTAGTGACTAGCGTTCCTCCCGGCACCAGGGATGCTGTTAGGGCATCTGCCATACCGATGATGACATCCGGAAGAATATTCGCCACCACAATGTCAAATGGCCCTGCGGGCGGTTCTTCTGCGACATGGACATCGATTCCACTTGTCACGCGGTTCCGCTCGAGGTTGTCGAGGGAGACCTTCACCGCAACAGGGTCATTATCGGTTGCGACAACACTTGCAGCGCCGAGAAGGTGTGCACCAAGGGCAAGAATTCCTGACCCGGTTCCGACATCGGCGACGCGCGCACCGGCAACCGGTAGGCTCTCGAGTGCCCGCAGGCACAAGCGTGTCGTGGCGTGGAGTCCCGTGCCAAATGCCATCCCGGGATCAAGCTCAATCACTCGTTGCTGCGGGGTTGGTGTGAAATCTTCCCAGCTGGGCTTAATGACGAAGTTCTCACCGATCAGCTGTGGCTTGAAGTATTGCTTCCACGCGTGGGCCCAGTCTTCTTCGGCAAGCTTACGGCGCAGCGTGATTGGAAACGGAATGGCTTCCTTGAGGCGCGAAAGGGCTCCTTCGAGGCGGTCATCGATGGGAAGATAACCCACCACTTCTCCATCACGCGCATCATAGCCATGGCAGCCTGCCTGCTCAAGGAGGGCTGCGCCGGCGAGTTCCTGGTCATCCCCGGATGCCGTTACAACAACTTCCGCCCAGTAAGCAGGTCCTGCCATGGTGTTAGTCCTCTCCGCGAAGGACGCGCTTGAAGCGATCCCACATCGTGCGTTGCTCGGATGCATGATGGTGTGACTGATCACCGCGCAGCTCTGCAAACTCTTCCAGTTTCTGACGTTCGACGTCCGAGAGACGGGTTGGCGTTACAACATGCGCCACTACAATAAGATTTCCCTTTTGCTGAGGCCGCCGAACATCAGGCATCCCGTGACCACGCAGCGTAAACTGCGCCTCTGGCTGTGTGCCTTCGGGGATTGTGACAGGGATTTCACGTCCATCGATGCCCAATACGGACAGCTGCGCACCGAGTGCCGCCTGTACAAACGAGATGCTGACGCTGATATAGAGGTCATGTCCATCCCGGACAAAGCGATCGTGTTCCTTCACACGGAAGACAGCATACAGATCGCCGCTTGGGCCGCCCATGGCGCCAGTGTGACCTTCGCCGCGCAGGGGAACCGTCATGCCTTCATCGATACCGGGCATGATTGGCACGGTGATCTTGGACTGCTTTTGAACGCGGCCCTTGCCGCCACAGCCGGTACAGGGGTCCTTAATGGTTTGTCCACGGCCGCCACAGCGAACGCAGGGAACGACATTTTGGACGGTCATGAACCCGAGGGACTGCTGCTGGCGGACTTGTCCTGCGCCGCCGCAGGCGGTACAGGTTTCGGGCTTTGAGCCAGCCTTGGCCCCGGAGCCACTACAGGTCGAACAGGCTTCGACGCGCGGGATATTGATGTCCTTGGAGCCGCCATTGAAGGCTTCTTCTAGGGTTACATCGATGGCAACTTCGATATCCTGTCCGCGTTGGGGCCCGCCGGCGCGGCGTCCGCCACCACCTGCAAACTGATCTCCAAAGAAGGTCGAGAAGAGGTCTTCAAAGCCACCAAAGCCCTGTTGACCAGCGCCACCGCCGCCCATCCCGGGCATCGAATGTCCGAAGCGGTCATATTGACCACGCTTTTGCTGGTCCGAGAGCACTTCGTAGGCCTCAGCGACTTCCTTGAACTTATCCTCAGCGGTTGCATCCCCGGGATTAACATCAGGGTGAAGCGTTCGCGCGAGCTTCCGGTAAGCCGACTTAATTTCATCCTGGCCGGCGCTTCTGCCGACACCAAGCACATCGTAGTAGTCGCGTTTATCTGCCATAGTCGTGTTTCAACGTTCCGCGGATGTTTGAACAGTCAAACGCCCCCGAAGCCGCGGGGCCATCGGGGACGTATACACTACGATCGGAAAGAGCGGATTTACTCTTCGTCTTCGTCCGTTGCGACAGGCTCGTCTTCTTCTTCTTCTTCGCTCTCGACATCGTCGAGCTCTTCTTCAGACTCAACCAGCATCGCTTCCATATCAGCACCAAGCGCAGCAGCAGCACGTGCAAGCTCAGCATCCGGGAGGAACTCATCCACTTCGACATCGAGCTCACGGGCGCCAACAACGGCCTGGCGATCAGCTTCAGCTTCCTGTCCAGCGAGGGATGACTTGTCTTCACGGCCCTTGATCACACCAGCGGC
>CAIYBQ010000318.1 GCA_903924445.1 uncultured Armatimonadota bacterium
ACACGGAAGATGTTCGCGCCGCGGACCAGCTCAGCCTTGCTGGCATCCGGCGGGTTCACACGCGCCTGCAAAACCTCATTGAGATTCCGAGCACCCGCCGTCCCGCGTTGCATCGGGACCAACACCGTTGCATCCCCGCACTGCCACCCAAGATTCGGCAGGCTCTTCGTAACAACGCCCGCAACCTTGAGTGGGATGTCATCTGCTTCATCCACTTCAAGCAGCACGCAGTCGACGCCATCCTTGATCGCAGCTGGGGTCTGCCAGCGCGGACTCCGCCCACTGTTGACATCGTGGGCGCTCGTGATAATCCGGCTCTCCGCAGCCTGGCGGAAGACCTCCGTAAGCCGCGACACCGGCACCACGCCGCTCGCAATCAAGTCCGCCAAAATATTCCCCGGACCCACACTTGGCAGCTGGTCGACATCCCCGACCAACACAACCTGCGCGCCATCCGGGACCGCGTCGAAAAGGGCATCCGCGAGGGCGAGGTCCAGCATCGATGCCTCATCCACAATAATCACATCCGCGACCAACGGATTGCCTTTGTTGTGCTCAAATGCCCGCAGCTCAGGCTTCCACGAGAGCAGGCGGTGGATGGTCTTTGCCTGGCGGCCTGTAACCTCGGATGCGCGCTTGGCGGCACGCCCAGTCGGGCTTGCCAGCAAGACTTTCCGGTGCTGCGCCTCAAATGCCCTGACAAGAACATTTGTGGTCGTCGTCTTACCCGTACCCGGGCCGCCCGTGAGGACCATCACACTCGCATTCAGCCCCCGAAGCACTGCCTGCCCCTGCTGCTCCGAGAGGCTCTTTGCGTTTTCAATTGTCCCGAGAAGCTCGGCAAGCGCATTGTCGCCAAGGGGAACCGGTTTGTTTCGCAGCAACGCCTTAATACGCTCGGCAAGGCGCAGCTCCGTCTGGTAGATACCCGGGATATAGATGCGCGGGTTCAGCTCAGAAATGCCACCCGCTGGAACATCCATCCCTTCGATATCCGCGCGCAGCTCCGCCTTGACAAGGGTTTCATCGAGGGCAGCACGCACCAGCGCCGGGTCTGCCCCAAGCATTTGCGGCTCACACGCGAAAGCGAGCAGCTCATCCTGATACATAAAGCAGTGACCGTTTGCATCCATGGATGACTGCAATGTATACAAAAGCCCGGCACGCAGGCGCTGCGGGGCATCGAGAGGCATCCCGATACGTTGCGCCAGCTGATCCGCCGTACGAAAACCAACACCCCAGAGCTCATTGGCCACGCGGTACGGATTCGTGCGGACAATCGCCTCTGACTGGTCGCCGTATTGCTTATGGATTTTGTGCGCAAGGCTTGGCGTGACACCATTTCCTTGGAGGAAGAGCATCAGGCTTTGAACCGCCTTCTGGCCTTCCCAAACCTTTGTCAGACGATCTAGCGAGACGCGTCCAAGGCCTTGGATTTCATGGAGGCGATGTGGTTCACGGTCGAGAATATCAAGCGTCTCGGCACCAAAGCGCGCCACGATTTTCTTTGCGGTCGCGGGTCCGATTCCTTTGACGAGGCCGCTGCCGAGGTATTTCTCGATGGCGGCAACCGTCGCAGGGCGGATGCTTTCCACGCGTTCGGCCTTGAATTGCCGACCGAACTCCGGGTGTTTGACCCAGCTTCCGATGCACTTTATGGACTCACCGGGCACGGGGCTTGGAAATGTTCCGACAACGGCGATGGGATCGGAGTTCTTACCGCGGGGGCCATCGGTGTCGATGATCTTGACGACGCCATAGCCATTTTCAGCATTGTGGAATGTCACACGCTC
>CAIYBQ010000319.1 GCA_903924445.1 uncultured Armatimonadota bacterium
CCAAATGATGCGGGCGATGTCGAGGGTGGCATCTTCGCCGAGGCCGATATGAACTTGTGGACCGGTGATGGGCTGCTTTTGGTAGAGCAGACCAGCGCGCATCTCGACTTCGCCACCTATTCCAAATGCGTTGATTTTCACTGTTGGGCTGTTTGGACGCTTGGCTTTAAGCGTAAATGCTTGCCATTTGTAGCCCTTCGGCGATGCCCCATTTGCAATGACGACACGTGCATCGGATGAACCGACAGCATCGAGGACGCCATCTTTGTTTAGATCAACCAATGCCTGAACGGAGCATGGAGCATCGGGGGCTGGGACAAAGGTCGCCGTGTCCTTTGCGAGGAACACGGATGAAGCCGTCTTGTTTCCAACCACGATATCGATTGCGCCGTTGTTGTCGGCATCCTGCGCGACTAGCGATGTCGGCTCGGGCTTCCCCGTAACGATTACTTTGTCGGCTGCCCAGGACTTGCCATCACCGGCATCGGCGATGACGTGAACCGCGCCTGTTTTGTCGACCACAAGGATATCTAGGGTGGCATCCCCCGTCGACTCACGCACCGCAAGCGCCGATATTCCACTGAGGCCTGCGGGTGTCTCGCGCTTGCCGTAGAGCCCACTACGGTCATTTCGGAAAACTTGAAGCGCTCCGGTTGTATCGGTTACAAAGATGTCGTTATCGCCATCGGCATCGATGTCGCATTGCACAAACTTGCTGATGGTCCCGGTGAGGTCTTTGAGCGGATTTTTGACGATGCCAAATGTGCCATTTCCACGATTCAAGAGCAGCGTTATCCCGCCAGATGCCGGAGCGACGAGGGTATCGAGGTCTCCATCCGCTTCGAAGTCCACCGTCCAAGCTCCGTTTACCGGCATGGCCGCGAGGCTCGATAGTCCAGCTTTTGCGGTACGGTCGGTGAGCTTTCCGCCCGTGTAGTCCAGTGCCCGGAGGCCGCCCTTGGATGCCACTACCAAGTCAAGCTTAAAGTCACGTGGGCTGTTGTCATTGCGAAGCTGGCCGACGGAATCATCGAGGTCGGTTGCTACAACGGACTGAACACCCGTGGGTACGGTAACGCTTGCAGTTCCTGCCGAAAGCTTGCCACCTTGTGCAGAGATGACGACCGGATCGGATGCTTCATCCAATGCGATTGCCGTCACGTAGTCCGCTGCGCCGCTGTTACCGGATGCGGCTGGCGTGTATGCAAGCGCAGTGTCCGGTGCGGATGCGGTCGCGGGAGGGTTTTGCAGCTTTACAAATCGTGCGAGGGGCTGGCCAACATTTGCTCCTTCAAAAGCGATTTCGCGCTTGCTAGCCTGAAAATCCGGATACTGCCCAAGGGTATTTTCCAGCATCGCGGTGGTGCGCTTGATGAGCATCGGTGCGCCACTTGCGGCTGTACGCTGCAGGTCACCAAAAAGCGCTCTTGCTCGCTCTGGCCACTCATTGGTACGGCTTCCAAACGCATCGATACATTTCGTGATGGTCGTGCGGTCGTTTGCATCAGCGGCGGTTCGGATTCGGTCGAGGAGCGCTTTTGTGTTACCAGGCAGAATCGCGATGATTTTGTCCTGCGCCTCCGCCATAATCTTGACGCGGTCGGCACCACTCTCGCGGTCGGCCATTTGTGCCACGAGGTACCAAGCTTTTACATTGCGTGGATTGGCATCCGCAGCCTTGCGGTACAGGGAAAGGGCATCGCCGAACTTGCCGTTCTTCTCCGCCAACAAGCCGGAGAGCATCGTCAGGCCTTCACTCGTGCCGCCAAGCTCATTTGCCTTCTTGATCGCGGCTTCGGCTTCCGGTGTCCGGTTTGTGCGGAGGAAGTGCAAGCCAAGGTTTGCCCATGTTGCAGGCTCCCCCGGTGCCAGCTCGGTTGACTTCTTTAGGTTTGGCTCGATTAAGTTGAGGTTAGCCGTCTCGAGGGCAACGGTTCCGATGGTAAATGCCGAGACGGTTTGTTTGTACTCGGGCGTGCCAGGTTGCGGGAGCCCCTTGTTCCCAAAGCAGCCACTGAGCATGATTGTGGATGCCAGAATGGTCCCCACCCAGGCCGTATTTTGCACCGAATTCGCTTGCCGCTTCAACAACTGGCGGTCCTCCGCTTGGTTTATCACGGCACAACTTTTGTGCCATTTCTCACATCTTTATACTCGATTTGCCACCGAACGGCGCACACCTGTGACAAATGCATTTCGAAGTACAAGTCCAACCACATTACGGATTTTTAAAGATGATTCTTATGCCGAGTTCTCTCTCAGCAACGGCATTGTTTAGGATTAGGAGTGGACATCAACGCATCCGCCGTACTCAATTGTGATAATTGCGGTGCCTCTGCTACATCGGATACATCTGTACACCTCTGTTGATTCACAATCTATTCAGGGGAAAACCAAACCACAGCTCCCGCTCCAAGGTGCTGAAAATGGTAACTCTCGTCTCTTTTGTGGTGGCCTTTGCCATCACCTGTTTTGGTTCCTCCAAGCAGTCTCCAGCCCCGGCTATCAACGCAGTCGCATCGCGCCATCCGGGTGTCGTCATCACTGCGGCTCTTCGTCGCACGGAAACATATCGGGATGCCCGGCGGGCTCTCCTCGGTAAGCGCTATGCCTTGGCGCAAACGTTGTTGCATTCCCTCCTTCAACGTCCATGGATAACCGCATCCGACAGATCGTTTATTGCACGCCAGCTCCATTTGGTTCGGGCTGCAGCAGCAAAAGGTGGTGCAAAATGAACATCCAGCACATTCTGATCAGTCTCGGAATAGCCGCTGTAATGTCTGTTGCAGCGCCAACGAATGCGAAGACCTCACGCCAAACCCCGGTTCCCGGACCGACGCCAACGCCAATCACCTTTTCCGATCTGCCGGCGACAGGGGATGCCTATCCTTGGGAAGGCAGCGTGCAGTCCGAATCACTGCCAGCAGCCATTGTGTCGCTCAACCGTAACCTTCACTACGCACTCCCTGTGGTCCAGTGGCATGGCAATGGTGGGCTGGTGATCGATATTGCGCTTCACTACAACAGCAAAGGGCTTCCAAATGCTGCGATTTCGCAGGGTTGGAGTGTTTCCACCGATGTCGAAGCTGTGCAAGATCCCGTAACTGGAGATGTCCTCGTCCTCTGTGGGGATGGTCGCCGTATCCCGTTTACAAGGAACATCGATGCCAGCTTCAGTGCCCCGCCGGGAGTCGCTGACCGACTCGTGGCAACAGCAAGCGGGTTGATATTCACACAGGCGAACCACGATCGCTATGCCCTGAAGTCACTTCCGGGTGGACGCTTTCATGCCGTGTCCCTTTCGGACCG
>CAIYBQ010000320.1 GCA_903924445.1 uncultured Armatimonadota bacterium
AGGTGTGACATCCATCCCGGCCATCGACCACAGGAGCAGCGGTGTGACAACGAGGAGTGTCAGTGTTGAGCGCAGCTTTTGCGTCATACGAGCCGCCTCCGGATGGTACTGGACAGGGTGTCGATAAGCATCACGACGGCAAACGTTACGGCCGTGATGATGCCAACATTGGTGTAGTTGAGGAAGGCGATTTGCGTTTTGAGCAGCACGCCGACGCCGCCTGCACCGACAAGTCCAAGGACGGTCGCGGCGCGGACATTGATTTCAAATGCGTAAAGGGTGTACGCGATGAACTCTGGGGCGATTTGCGGGAAGACTCCATGGCGGGCTTGTAGGATGCGGGTTGCGCCTGTGGTTGCGATGGCATCCATTGGTCCGCGGTCAATCGTCTCAACCGTGTCTGCGAGCAGCTTTGCGACGACGCCAAATGAGAACACGAGCAGTGCGAGGAAGCCTGGAAAGGCTCCGATACCGAAGGCGCTCGCAAGGAGTGCCGCGAGGACGAGGTCAGGGATGGTCCGGATGAGGTTGAGCAGGTTGCGCGTGATTTGGTAGACCCATTTGTTTGGTGCGACGGTGCTGCTTGCCATAAAGGCGACGGGGAGCGCGAGGGCTGCGCCGAGCATGCTGGCCGCGAGGGCAATGCGGATGGTTTCGACCATCGGAGGGATGAGCTGGCCCGTAACAAAGTCCATCGGCCACGGGGGAAGCATTCCTTTGAAGAAGCGCAGCACATTCGGCAGGCCATCCGCGAGAACCCAGAGGTTGAATTTTGTGCCTTGGATACTCCAGACCAGGATTACCGCCGTGATGGCGGCGCCGACAACTGACATCCAGGGAAAGGGTCGCTTCGGGAGTGCCGGATGCGTTGACATCAGTGTTCGGCGGCTCCGCGCATGTCATCTGGGCGTATTTTTCGCTGGTAGATGCGTTCGAAGTCGGCCTCGGTCATGTCCGCGCCGGGGCCATCGTAGACAACGGTGCCAGCGTGGAGTCCAATTACGCGGTCTGCGTATTCCATCGCCATGTCGACGAAGTGGAGGTTGACGATGGTGAGGAGACCTTCTTCGCGGGAGAGGGCTTTGAGATCCCGCATCACCTGATGGGCCGTCGGTGGGTCAAGGCTTGCGACGGGTTCATCCGCGAGGAGGATGCGCGGTTGTTGCGCCAGTGCGCGTGCGATGGCGACGCGTTGCTGTTGTCCGCCGGAGAGCTGGTCGGCGCGGTTGTAGGCTTTGTCGATGATGCCGACACGCGTTAGACACTTGATGGCAAGTTCGGTGTCCGACTTTGTGTAGAGGCCGAGGAGTGCACGCCAGGTGGACAGGTCTCCGAGGCGGCCTGTGAGGACATTGGCAAGCACGCTTGAGCGGCGTACGAGGTTGTAGTTTTGGAAGATCATCCCGATGCGTCTTCGCGTTTTGCGGAGGTTGACATCAGAAATGTTTCTGATGGGTGTTCCGAGCACGTTGACATCGCCACCTGTGGGTGCCACGAGACGGTTGATTGTGCGGATAAGGGTTGATTTACCCGCGCCGGAGAGTCCGACGACGACGATGAACTCGCCTTCGTTGAATTCGAGGTTGACATCCGTGAGGGCGGTAAAGCCATTTGGGTACGTAACGGATGTGTTTTCAAACGAGACAAGGGTAGCTGCTTTTGCGGCTACCCCTGTGGAAACATCTGACATTGCGTCTGTATCTTACTTCTTGGGAGCCGCCGCCGGAGCCTTGGGCGCGGTGGATTTCTTGAAGTTTTCAAGCTGGACATTCATGCTGGTTGCGACTTCACGTACCGGATCAAAGTCGGCATCGGTTGCCTCAACCAAGTCATCCACTTCGTAGACATCATCAAGTGTCTTCTTGCCTTCAGGAGTTGCCTTGTACTTGAGGAAGGCAGCTTTGATTTTGGCGGTCAACTCAGGGGAGATGCCAGTACGGACGGAAATCGTATCGTTTGGAATCTCGCCTGTTTGATCAATTTTGACAACCTTGGTCTTGACATCCTTATAAGCGGACTGCTTTTCCAACTTGTTACGTGCATCATCGTAGCTTGCCGCCACATCGACATCACCGTTGTAGACGGCGCGGATAGCCGAGTCGTGCCCGCCGGCGAACATTGTCTGGGAGAACCACTTTTCAGGGTCCATCTGCTTACCCTTGAGGTAGCTTGCGGGGAAAAGATAGCCGGATGCTGAGCTTGGGTCGACGAAGGCGATGCGCTTGCCCTTTGTATCAGCGAGTGTCTTAATGCCGCTGTCAGCGCGAACGGTGAACATCGCGTGGTAGGTCAGACTGCCGCGGCGGCTGGTCTTGAGCATGATTTCAGCAGCGTTACGGTCTTTGGCGATGACATAGGCGAGGGGTGGGAGGGAGCCGATATCAACTTGCTTGGATGCCATCGCTTCGATCAGGCCGGCGTATTCCGGAGTTGTGGATGTTTCCACAGGAATCCCGAGCTCCTTCGAAAGGAAGTCTGCCATCGGCTGAGCGTTTTCCGCAATTTTGTCTGCTTCAACAGAGGGGACAAAGCCAAAAACAAGCTTTGTAGGCGTTGCACTGGCATTTCCGCCGGCATTTCCACCATTTTCGGGCTTTGAGCACGCTGTGAGGAGACTGAAGGCAACAGCTGGAAAAACCAGTAGGATTGCACTGCGTTGCAATAAAATCACTGAGATATACTCCCATTAGCAAGTAGTTTTGCGAAGGTGTTTTCGGCATGGTGAGCGCAATACTTTGTACTTTGATGCCGCGTCGAGTATACCTTTTATTGCACAGGCCATGGCCTGTGAGGGGGAACGCTGGGTGACACACGAACTGGGAAAGGATATATACTAGCACATGCCCGTTCGTGATATCTTCCAGCAGTGGGTTAACCGCTCGCCAGGTCGACTTCGCCCTCAGTTGTTTGTCCGACAGGTATGTCAGGCACTTGAGCGTCGTAAGCGACAAGGCGTCGATGGACGTTGGTATGTTGCCAACGCAATTACGTTGCGTGTCGCTGTACACAGCGCTGCCGACAGCGACCATGTACGTGAGTTTATGGATGCCAATGACATCGCAGAGTCGATCGCGACCTGGATGAAGCAGCGCAACTACCGCACACGTGGTCCATTGCATGTTGTTGTTGAAGAAATTTCTTACGCGATTCCCGGTGATGAGCCGATTGAAATTCATGTCCGTTTTGAGGCCAACCTCACGGATGCTGAATCAGTGATGCAGGAAACCGACGATCGCAAGACGGTTGGTCAGGCGACTATCGTCCCGACGGCCAGTGCGGATGTCGATGTAAGTGTGGTCGATGCTGATCAGGCTACTCCTGTGGTCGTTGACCATAGTCTGACATCTGACACATCCACCGAGTCCATGGTTTTTCTCCCTGAGCTCCAGGTTCCTGAGCTGCGGACACCGAACACGCCAGCGACGCAAGTTACAGCGGAACGCGTCGTCCCACATCCAAATGCACGCCGAGCCTACCCCTATCCTGATTTGGATGAGGAAATGCGCACGGTGCCTGCGGTTCCACAGGCGGTTGCTGCGGTACGCGTTACAACCCCTGATGGTCAGTCAAATGAGTATTCCGTAGGATCCACCGGTCTGCGCATTGGTCGCTCACGGACCGCTGGTAATGACCTCGTGATTGCTGACCCGATGGTTTCCAAGCGCCATGCTGAAATGCGCGTCTCTGACAATAAGCTTGTGATGGTAGATCTCCAATCTACCAATGGCACACGCCTCGCCGGTGCACCGATTCCACCCGGAATTGCCTGGTCCATCTCCGAAGGGGATGTTTTCCTACTCGGGAACACACAGCTGATGGTCTTGAAAATTCAGGCATCCAAGCTTGTCCCCGCCGTTGATAACTATGGCATTCAGTCTGTTGTCCGCGCGCTGTCCCTGACGACTGCGGATGGCCAGCCACATGCAATCGGTAGTGACATGGTCATCGGGCGCGCGATATCCGATGACATCGTCGTGAGCGGCGTTGGTGTCAGCCCACAGCACGCACGCCTGCGCATCCGCCATGATGTCATCACCATCGAGGATCTCGATGCACCTGCCGGGACCTTTGTGAACAGTGAGCGGATTCCTGCCCGCCATCCGGTCGTGATCCGCGCCGGTGATACGGTTGCACTCGGCTCCTGCCTGATGACAGTGATGGCATCGAGTGTGTTGCAGGATGCTGTTTACGCCTGATGTCAACTTCTGTGCGTGTAAACGCATGCACCAAAACCCACATTGGTAGCGTCCGACCGAAGAATGAGGATGCTTTCAGTAACTTTATCCTCGATGGCTTTGAAACGATTTCTATTGTCTGTGATGGGATGGGCGGATTGCAGGCAGGTGAGCTCGCAAGTCAGAGCGCTGTGGATACGCTGGAAATCAAACTCAAGGCTAGCCTCCCGGATGCAAACTCGACTGCCGCGGTCGTAGATGCGCTCCGTGATGCACTGGCTGCCGCAAATGGCGCTGTCCACGGTGTCGCACGACAGCTTGTCGCTGGCCTCCCCGCAGAAGACAAACCCCTTGCCGGAACGACAGGCGTTGTTGCCGTTGTCTATCAGAGTGAGCTGATCGTTGCCCATATTGGAGACTCACGTGCGTATCTGATGCGCTCCGGTGTCCTGATGCCCCTCACGGATGACCATTCGTTTGTCGCGGAACAAGTCAAGCTTGGGCATATGACTGAGGATGAAGCCCGGAAGTCCCGCTATCGCAATGTTGTTACACGGGCGATCGGTATCAGCCCAACCGTCCTCTCCGATGTGTCCACGCACACGCTTCAGGAAGCGGACCGGATTCTGGTGTGCACCGATGGCCTGACAACCATGATTCAGGATGTCGAAATCGCGAATATTCTGGACAAATCTGAGAACAACATAAGCGCCACGCAGGCATTGATACAAGCTGCGCTGCAAGCTGGTGGAAATGACAACATCACTGTCTCAGTCATCGATGTTGCTGTAACGCAAGAAGGATCATCGTTGGTCAGTGGAGACTATCGCGGGCACGTGATGCGGTCGATTGCTGAATATTCCGAGTTTGCATCCAATGGATTTGCCGCCGCAAGCTCTTCCCCCGATGCACAATCGTCTGTAGGGACGGCGATAAATGAAGCTTATCGACCTATCCAAAAGCCTGAGCCGGTGAAGCGGCGCAAATCAGATTCTTCCTCGAAAGCTTGGATGCTTCCATTTGCACTGATTGGCATCCTGATGTCGATTCTGCTTGTTGGTGTGATGGTGATTGACCCGCTGCGCGTCAGCTTAGGCAAGCGTCTCACCGGAACAACAACTGTATTTGAACCCGAAGTACGGCCTGAGTTCTCGCGCATTAAATATCAGGATCCGATGATCTTCAGTGATCGCTCACCCGCACGGGATGGCATTTTGTCTTGGTCGGTTGCGACAGGTCCAGCCTGGGTAGGCGCATCCACGGGCAAGGTCTTCGTGAAAAACATGGCGGGCATTGTGGAAGATCGTGTTGCTCCACGCCGCGGTCAGCAGGTTTCCGGGATGGCGGTGGACCCGGATGGCAATGTGTACATCACGGATGCAACCCGCGGGATTATCGAGCGCATCACCCTTGCCGGAAATCGGACCACGCTCGTCTCACGACTAAAGAATCCAAGCAGTTTAGTTATAGACAGTGGTAATGGTGCCATTTACTACATCGATGGTGGTATTTTGTACGTTGTGAATCCTGTTGTTGCAGGAAAGTGATCGAGTACACAGCGAACTAATATCCCATGGCGATTGGTCACCTCGGAAAATACGAGCGTCTTGATGTCCTTGGAAGCGGAGCTTCCGGAGTCGTCTATCTCGCCTATGACACCCTGCTACGTCGGCAGGTTGCACTTAAGGAAGTGCGTGGCGCAGGGCCGGAACTCGACCGTGTTTTATCTGAAGCTCGGCTTCTGGATCGCCTCCGACATCCATCCCTGATAGCCGTCCACGCCGTGGATGAAATCGATGGTGTTGTTGTCATCGATATGGAGCTCATCCGGGGCAGCAACCTCTCAGAAGTGATGCGTGCGCGTAATCGTCGCCCTCTCCCACTCGATGAAGCGCTTACAATTGCGGTCGGTATCCTTGATGGCCTCGCGCATGCCCATGATCACCGCGTGCTCCACCGGGATATAAAGCCGGCGAACATCCTGATTGGCACCGATGGCCGCACTGTAAAACTAACCGACTTTGGCCTCGCCGAGCTGCTGAGCAGCTCATCCCTTGCCGGCGGCGGCGGGACGTACCCCTACATGGCACCCGAGGACTTTGATGAGACGGCAGGCAGTGACCGCCGCTCAGATCTGTGGTCGGTTGGGGTCGTTGTCTACGAAATGGTGACTGGTCGCCGACCCTTTGTGGTTGAGAAAACCCGTGACCCATTTGCGTGGAAACGCGTTATCGATAACACCGAGCCAATGCATGTCAGTCACTTAGGACTTGGACTGCCATCCGAGCTGGATGTCGTACTTACCAAGGCGTTGTCCAAGAGCAAGGATGACCGCTACCAGGATGCACGTTCGTTCCGGGATGCACTGCTTGCATCTGCGGGAGTTGCTCCAGCCGCAGTCCTGACGGAGTCGAGGCCGAATGCGGATACCAGGATGCGTATCCCGACGCCAGAGCCACAGATGACAACGGAATTGTCCCCTTTCTTTGTCTTCCCGGATGGTAATGCAACGGCAGACATCGATGGCTTTCTGGCTGCCGCAGCGCGCAACTGGGACTTTTCGTGCACCGCCCTCGCGGATGGACGCTTTGCTAATTTCCTGTTCAAGCTCCACGCAGATGAAGTCGCAAACCTTGCGCGTAGCCTTGCGGCAAACAATGACCTTTCGCCTGACCGTCGCCTCAGAATGTTCCTCGAGTACAGCCAGCCGGACCCGGATGCCCCTGAGGTTGACCCGGTCGAAGAGTACGAAACAATCATTGGTGTTCAGTACTGCCACCCTGTTGAAGGTGAAGCTGAACCTGCAACGGATGTCAGTGAAATCAATGTCAGTGCACATCAACAAGAGGAATTCTCGGCGAGTAGTGGTGATGCGCGTGAGCTGGCAATGACTGCAAGGGCCGCGCAATCGGCGACGATGAGCCGGGGGGATGGCATTACCGATGTCCTGCCACCGCAAGGGACTTCAACTGTGACACTCGATAACAAATCGGCAGCGACATCCGAGCCGCGTACGGTTGCAACGGTAAGCCCGGTTATCTCCGATGGTGTTCGGCAAAGTACGGGAGCAGGTACACCCATGTCTACGCGTGGTTCTGCATCCCGTAGTGCGGATGGACTTCCAACGACATGGCCATCCGATGCCCTCTATCAGCCGCAGGCACAGCGTGAGGTTCCACGCTACCGTGCGGCTGCTGAACCGATCATCATGCGCTGGTGGTACTGGCCATTGATGTTGGTGACTGCGTTACCGGTGATGTTGGGGGCACTTACGTACGCTGTTGGCACGGCGGTGCCTACAAACGTGATGATGGCATTGCTGGCGGTAACGGGTATCTTGGCAAGTCTGCAGATGGTGATTACGAGCGGTGTACGGATGCCTGCATGGGCGACGTTTATGCTTGTGTTCCCGATGGCGATTGGGGTGATGGGCGGCGGTGCATTGGCTGCAGCGCTTGTTGGGCCTGCCGCATCCATGCAAAATTTCTTAGAGGCCCTGTTACCTGGAATCGTTCCACTGGCGTTGTTGGTTGCCGCGGGTGTCTCAATTCGTCGAACGTGGCGCTTCTGGGTCGCGGTTCACATTTTGCTTTCCGTGGTGTCCAGTGCAGACATCGTCAACGCATTTATTCTCGCGAAGTAAGATCCTGGTTGTGGGACTAGATGGTCCCATTTTGAGAATGGCGTCTAATCCAACCCATCCATCCAATCGATAGTCTGCTCTCCGCGTAGCCTAAGAATCCCATTGATGGTTGAAAATGGGCGGTGATCGAAGAACCCTCGGTGCGCACTGAGCGGGCTTGGATGCACCGACCGGATCGTGTCATGCCGTTCAGTGAGAAATGGCGCAGCGGCATTCGCGGCATGCGCGCCCCAGAGCACGAAGATGGGTGGATTGTCACGGGATGCCAGCGCGGCAAGAACTGCATTGGTGATGATGTCCCAACCAAGCTTTGCATGCGACAGAGGCGTCGCCGCACGCACGGTCAGGGTTGTGTTCCAAAGCAGAACGCCATGATGTGCCCATGGAGTGAGGTCGTGGCGGGTTGGCTCTGAAACACCAAGGTCGAGTGCCAGTGCTTTGTGGATATTTCTCAGGGATGGAGGTGCGGGAATGGTATCCGGGACGCTAAAGCAGAGGCCCTGCGCCTGCCCGGGCCCATGGTAGGGATCCTGCCCGATGATGATGACCTTTGTCTGCGCTAGTGGTGTCAGCGTCAGCGCGCGGAGCTCCATCCCAGCTGGAGGATAAACGGTACTGGATGCCCGCTCAGCGGCGAGGCTACTGATGAGGGCCTGACCGGCATCGGATGCGAACACAGGTGCGAGGATCGCATGCCAGTCGGAGGAACCCAAATCCGCGAGAGGGTGCTGCTGCATAGCGGCATTCTAAGCCGATGAATCTGCAGATGCACAAGGAGAATCGATACGGCGCAGCGAACCGGATGGCATGTCTAGAGTCTCATTCGGTCTTCCTGCAGAGCTGCAGGACTACGTTGTCAAGGTCGGTACCAGACCCAATCCGCATCGGGCTGCGCTCCGGGATGCCACGAATGCCTTGGAAAACGCATCCATGCAGATCAGCGAGGAACAGGGCAATTTCATGTACCTGCTCATCAAAATGATTGGTGCACGCAAATGCCTTGAGGTTGGGACATTTACTGGTTATTCCGCATTGGTGACGGCGGAGGCGCTTCCACCCGATGGCGAGCTGATTTGCTGCGATATTTCGAGTGAGTATCCGGCGATTGGGCGCCCGCACTGGGAGACGGCGGGAGTGGCATCCAAGATCGACCTCCGTATTGGCCCGGCAACCGAAACCTTAGAAAGTCTTTTGGCAACGGGGCATGCAGGGACATTTGATTTTGCTTTCATCGATGCCGATAAGCCCAACTACGATGCGTACTACGAGACCGCTCTCAGGCTCGTCCGCAAGGGTGGGGTTATTGGTATCGATAATACGCTTTGGTATGCAAAGGTCATCGATGAGGATGTCCAAGACGACGACACGATTGCGCTGCGTGCGTTGAATCTTAAGGTGCATGCCGACCCGCGGGTTGAAATGGTTCTCTTGCCGATTGGGGATGGCCTGACACTTTGCCGGGTGAACTGAAACGTACCGGGCAGCTGGGCGAAGACCTGGCTGTCCGGTTTTTGGAAGCATCCAGCGCCACGCTTGTCGACCGTAACGTCCGCCCAGGAACCGGGTGTGGCGTTCGCGGTGAGCTGGATGTCCTTTGCATGGATGGTGCAACGCTGTGTGTGGTTGAGGTGAAGACGCTGCGCCGGCGTGGAAGCGGGATGACACCCGGGATGAACGTGACGCCTGCGAAGCAACGTCAGATTGTGATGCTGACGCAGCTGTGGCTTGCGCAGAATCCGCAGCCTGAAGAGGTCGGCATCCGCTTCGATGTGATTGAAGTCACGCTGGGCACACGTGGAACGCCAGACATTGTGTGGCATAAAGGGGCCTTCCTTGCGTCGTAACGCGCTGGGAAAGCTGATTTATTTTTCTTTTTCTAACGGAGTAGCCAAGCGTCAGAACTGAGTGTCCTTGGCACCACAAAGGGGCCTCTCCCGTAGCGTAACGCCACGGGAAAAGCCCCTAGCAAGATAGTCTTCCTGACTATATCTTTACATTCAAACTGACAGTCTTCACAATCCCACCTGAACTCGCTGTCACCTTCACAGAAATTGCTTTCGGCACCTTCGATGTTGTCACCGTAAAGGTCGCAGACTTTTTCCCCGCCGGAATCGTCACCGTTGCAGGAACCTGCACCGTCGCCGGAACCGCACTCGTAACCTCGATCACCGTATCCGCGCTACTCGCCGCTCCAATCGTGACCTGCCCGAGTACCGATTGACCCCCGGAAACCGCCGTCGGTGCAAGCGTGAATGTCACAAGCGGTGTTCCGAGAACCGTCAACGTCCCGGATGCCGAAAGCCCATTCACTGTTGCAGTTACCTTCGCGACCGTCGTCCGTGTTACACCGGATGTCTGTGCGGTAAACGTTCCTGCCGTCTTGCCGGCTGGTATGACC
>CAIYBQ010000321.1 GCA_903924445.1 uncultured Armatimonadota bacterium
CAACTGGGAGGTGCCTCTGTGCCTGCTTGCCGTAAGTATCCTCGAAGTACTCAAGCCGCCGTCGGTCAATATTGGACAGAACGGGTGGTTTCGGATCACCAAGGACATCGATGAGCGTCTTGATGGTGGCTTCAGGAACTCGTTTTGGAGCTGCCTCAAGGGTTTTGGCACGCTTCAGCCGGATTCGCAACAACGCAGCTTCGAATGTCTCGCCACTTGTGAGACACTCATCGCGAAAAATCATCTCATCTGCCATCTCAGTGGCTCGGATGTCACCATGAAACTTTGCCAGCCACTCCCCGCGATCGATGGATGACCATAAAACGGTTGGTGTGATGAATAGCCCATGAACGCGGTTGTCCCTGAGAAGCTCCCTGATCTGCACAACGCAGTCTTCAGCCTGTTTCATTGGACTCTGTCCCCGGCCATTTAACTTTACTTCCCATTCGTGGTAGCCGAACGAAGCAATCTTGTCGATGGTGTGGCTCTTGATTTCTGCAACGAAGGGCCCGTATTCACTGTGCACCATGAAGAGATCAGTTTCTCGCAGAGTACCAAAGTGTATAGACGGCCAAAGATGAAGCGCCTCAATATCGAGGTGCTCAATCTGATCAAAGACTTCGCGCTCGCTCTCATCGGAATAGGTCCACGCAGTGTATGTACGACTCGAAGCACTCATTCAATGTCCTCCGTGCAAAACCATGGCTAATTTCATTGATAACTCATGGTGATTCCTGCTGATAGCGCGGTGATATTCCAGAAATGTGATTGCCCAAATCCGTGTAGGGGCAGGCTTCCATTGCTGCCTGCGGCAACGACTTCGACGGCGGTGCTATCGAAAGCCCAAAAGGTGGATATCAGCGGTGGATGCCAGCTTGAGGTGGATGGCCTTGGCTGTCGCAAGCTGCCTACTGCGTGCGGCATCCGTGGAGTGCGAGCGGTCAATCAGGACATGAACGGTTGGCTTGGGTGATGCCTTCGTACCTGATGCGTGTCCGGCATTCCCACACCCGGTAAGGAAGTTTGCTGCCAATGCAGAGCCGATGGCAATGCCGAGTGTCGTGGTTGTTATGGAGGGAGTATTTCTCATCGCGTTTGGTTCCTTCGGCCACCCCCTGCTTGAAGCGGAGGTGCGTGGCTATCTGAAGGTAAGTCGCGGGAGATGAGAGGTTTGTGACAGGAAAATCAATGCGTAGGGAAAAATGCGTTAAACGTAATTACTCTGGGGAGATGTCAGAGGGCGGAAAAGCCAATTGTCCTATCCGAAAGAGAATAGAGCCACCCAAGTGAAAAGTGTAATGACCGCAGCTATGACGATGAGGCACTAGATTGGTAACTGAAACAAACTTGAACCTCGTTTGATGGTCCTAATACAGACGCCGATCTTACCCCTAAAAACGGAATATTAAAACGAAACCATCTGCCTTGATTTCTGGTCATCATTGCCTACATGGTATTGTAGCCACACATTATCCACATCTTGTTCGGCGGCCAGATTGGAGCAGATTCATGTCAAAAACGCAACCCATGTCCGTTGGTAATCCAACATTTCTCGTAAACAGACTTGGACTAGATTGTGCACCGCTTCAATATGTAAGGGAACTGACTCAAAACTCAATTGATGCAATTCTGAAACGACGAGAATTAGGATGGAATGAAATCGGTCAGATCATATGGGATGTTGACTGGCAACTTGTCCAGTCACACGATCTATACAAACTACAGATAAGTGATAACGGTATAGGCATGACTGG
>CAIYBQ010000322.1 GCA_903924445.1 uncultured Armatimonadota bacterium
CGTATCTAGTGCACCTGAACCCTCGAATATCGTCATCAGCAATCTGGCAGAGTGAAGGACATCCGTTTCAACTCCGCGGAGAAGACGCTGGGCATGGTAAAAGCACTCAGCAACTTTCGCTTGTGACTCGCCTGCAGCATCGAAGATCCACCCGAGCTCGTACCAGACAAACCCATTGCGTGCACCAATTGGATGCGCCGTTACCGCTTCAAACAACCGGCGCGCATCCGTGAGTTCAGCAAGCTGCTCACGTCCGCTCGATGCCCATCCATTCGATTCGGCAGCCAGCCCAAGCTGTGCCATTTCAGCAAAGACACCCTCGTAGCCGCGGACCGACGCATCAAATTCTAATCGAAAATTAGCTAAGTGGTCGCGTGCCGCCAGGAGAGATGCATCCACTTCCGCCACAAGCGCACTATGAACACGCTCAGTCAACCCAGGATACTGCTGAAACTGGGACTGGAACACAGGTTCAACCTTCGACCAAATCGCATTCACAACCCGGTCACGGGCATCACTTTGGGATGTTCCCAGCACAACACGGTGTAGTTCCCTGTGTAAATCGACGATGGGGGCGAAGACTCCGCCGGATGTCAGGCAAGGTTGCATACGTTTGAAACTATACCGCGGAGGTAGCACATACACCTATATAGTGTGAAGTGTACGTCTCTTGACGCTACAATCAATGCAAATTCACATCGTTAGGAATCTACATCATGCCACGACCAATGTTGTCAGGGTTGACAGTCACTCGTCGCACTGTACTCGCATCCCTTGCTGCGCTCCCGTTGATTATTGCAGCTGGATGCAACAACGGAGGCGCTGGCTCAGCAGCCGGCGCATCGGATGTCAAAATAGGCTTCATCGTAAAGTCTGCGACAGAGCCATGGTTCCAATCCGAGTGGCAGTTTGCTGATGAAGCAGCCAAAAAGTACGGCTTTACGCTCGTAAAACTTCCAGCAACAGATGCCGATCAACTCATGTCCGCTCTGGACAACCTCGCAGCCCAGGGTGCACAAGGCGTGATTGTTTGCGCTCCGGATACCAAGCTTGGCCCATCGGTCGTCGCAAAGTGCGAGGAAAAAAACCTCAAGCTGATGTCCGTCGATGACCGTCTCGTCGATGCTGCAGGCAAGCCTCTCGAGAAAGTCCCGCACCTCGGCATTTCCGCATCTGAGATTGGCAAGTCCGTCGGCGAAGCGATCGCCGCTGAGATCAAGACACGCGGCTGGAATGCGGCTGAAACCGGCGCAGCCGTGTTGACCGTGGATGAAATCGAAACCTGCCGCCTGCGCACCGATGGCGCAGCAGGAGCACTCGAAGCATCCGGGTTCAACAAAGCCAACATCTACCGCACACCATGGAAAGCACCTAACGACATCAATACCGCAGTCGATGCCGCAAACATCGTCCTGACCCAACACCCAAACATCAAGCACTGGGTGGCGTTCTCCAGCAACGATGATGGCGTTCTCGGCTTTGTTCGCGCATCTGAGCAGCGTAACATCGC
>CAIYBQ010000323.1 GCA_903924445.1 uncultured Armatimonadota bacterium
CTGGCAGCCGCCGAATGATTCCTGGCTTGCAACCAGCGATGGCTGAAAGGACCGGCTCCCGGCACGCCCGCTCCTCATTCCACCCGTCGTCGCGCTTGGCACGGTCTTCTTTTTATTGAGGATAGACGGATCACAAACCTCCGCGTAGGGGAGGGCCGCTGTGCCCTCCCGTGCTGCCGGATTCGTATATACATTTTGGAATGTGTTTCCGTGGGCAGGCGTGCAAGCTCTACCCTACAGCAACAGCTTCGCAGCACTCCAGCCACTACTCACCGCGCCCTCAACGCGGCCGCCGATGCACCAATCCCCCACGCCGTAAACACCGGGGGAAGTTGTAAGGCGGAACACATCCGCGCCAAGTCCAGTCACTGGCTTGGCATACCGCCAGCGGTGGATGAACGGGTCGCTATCCCAATGGAGAGGCATCCCTATCTCGCGCATCGCTGTTTCGATGGCGTTTCGGACATCCAGTGGGTCATCCTCTAAATGCGACGCGCTGCACGCTCCACTTGCATGCACCATGATTGACAATGGCTCAGATGCAGCTCCGTGGCGAGTATGGTTACGTGAAATCCACCCTAGCACCGGGTGTTGGCACTCGAGAGCAACAGTAGTCAATGGGATATCTTCGGCAAGACAGCCTCCCAGCGCCCAGCACGGCTCCATCTCGATGGCGAGTAATCGCTCTCGTTCAGAGTCTGTAAGCAGGTCCGCAGCAACTGCAACCAGCTGCACCGGAGGCATATTAATCACGACATCCCGAGCCAGGCAAACTGTTGACTCCCCAGCCAAAATCTCATAGCGCATGCCATCTCCGACGGGATCTGCAAGACGAATTACCGATGTCACCTGCGTTCCAAGCACACACCCAACCGTGTCGGGCAATAACTGCTTGGCAAGCTCACTCATCCCTGCGAGGCATGCGTAACGCGGATGGCCATCTGCGCGGGCACAGACAACCCCATCCACCAAAATAGGAAAGCCGTGGGACCACACTTGCACAATGCCGGATTCAACAAGGCCATTCACAAATGCGGCAAAGCGCTCACTTCGCGCCGTGAAAAACTGCGCACCATGGTCGATACGCGTGCTCGCGTGGCGACGGGTTGCCATCCGGCCACCAATCCCCCGCGACTTATCGATGACCAAAACGGACTTCCCAGCCGCCGCCAAATCCCCTGCTGCCGCAACACCGGCAAGGCCGGCACCGATGATCGCTACATCCACACAGTTCATGCTGCGAGCATACCCGCTAAAAACGCCCGGCTAGCTACCGTGATAACGCGCCACAATCACCGTAAGGTCATCCGCGCTGGAGCGGACGTGCTCGCGGCTGGCTGCGACAAGCGCATCGGCGACGGCATCTGCGCCGTTAGGCGCCACACGTTGCACGATTCCGACCGTCAGCGGGAGGATTTTCGCCTCATCCAGAGACTCGACAGACTCGGTGATGCCATCCGAACACACCACCAGAATATCCCCACGCTGCAGCTGCACGCGGCGCATTTGCGTCGTCCACGCAGTCAGCATCCCAAGCGGCGCACTGTCGCCGTACGTCAACACATCACATTCACCAGTCTCGGCGTGCCAGTGCAGCATCGGGGGATGACCCGCGTTCCAGTAGCGCACCCGGCCATCCGTGCCATCGATAATCGTGAAGAACAGGGAGACAAATGAGCCATCCGCGAGGCGCTGGATGAGATCTCCGTGCAGCCGCTGCAACGCACTCAGCGGGCTCGAAAGTGGGTTCAGATAAGGGAACACATTTGCCACACTTGTCGCGATCAACGCAGCCGCCATCCCCTTGCCGCTGACATCCCCAATACAAATCCCCGCGACCGCCGCTTCCGCATCTGTTACAAAGACATGGAAATCGCCGCCGACCTCCGCTGCCTGCTCGGAGCGCACCGTGAACTCAAGACCGGGAATCCGCGGCGTGGTCAGCGGAAGGCTCGCACGCTGAACATCCCGGGCAAGGGTCAGCTCACGCTCACGCACCGCGCTCTCCTGCTGCACCAGACTTGCCTGGCGATCCGCTTGGCGTGTCCGCTCCATCCCTAGGCGGAATGCCTGAAACCAAACCTTGGTCTGGCCAACAAGGAAGCCAGTAAAGCATCCGACGATCACAAAGTACGGCGCCGTGTCTTTGACGATGTTCCAGTGGTGCGTTTCGTTGGCATTCAGGC
>CAIYBQ010000324.1 GCA_903924445.1 uncultured Armatimonadota bacterium
AGCTGATGCTTACAAACTTTCTAATCCAGCGTGGAAAGCGGAAACACTGCGCTACCTCGCGGATGGAATCCACCGGGCACATGCCACAACAACTGGTACCACCGCTGTAGACCTCGACCGCTACGATGCGATGGGCGCTGCTGTCATCACTACGAACACCGCTATCGGGCAGGGCAAAGTCCAATTCAGCGTCAATGTGCCACTGCGAGATATCCACACGATTCGGATCGTTCATCCAAAACATAGCCGAAATCTTGCCATCGAGTTGGTGACACAGAGCGGAGCACAGTCCATCCACGTGTGGCGGAAAATGACATCTACGCGGACAAATGACACATTTAAGGCAAGCACCGATCGCATCAGCTTTGTCGCTCCCGAGTCGGCAAACAGCGCGCGGGTTTTGGCTGAGCTCTTGGCTGACATCATCCGGGATGCTGGCGGGTCTCCAGTAATCAGTTCTGAGTAGGATTTCTTGTTTCTTACTGGAGGGAAGACAGAGAGTCAGCGCATCAGCTTTGTTGGTCCCGAGTCCGCGAGTGGTGCGTGGGTTTTAGCTGAGCTCTTGGCGGACATTGTTAGGGGGGGCGGCAGCGCTCCAGTAATCAGTTCTGAGTAGGATTTCTTCTTTCTTCTTGGATGGAAGACAGAGAGTAATCGCATCAGCTTTGTGGCTCCCGAAACCGCAAGCGGCGCGCGAGTTTTGATTGAGCTTTTGGCGGACATTGTTAGGGATGCCGGCGGCGCTCCAAGAATCGAAACCATGTGAGTTACATGCATACTCGGCTTTGGCATGAGATTCAGTTTGATGTAAAACCACCTCGCAGGAGCCAAATAATGTGAAAAACCCCTCTCCAGACACTGTCAGGAAAGGGGTTCATTGTTTTATCCGGGATGAAAGGTCTGTTTACCAGGCACGGTCATCCGCATAGTCAGCGCGGGTAGGACAAATAGCCTGCTTGCCTTCTGGGCTACGCAACCACTTTGTGTTGATCCACTTTGCATGGCCATCAAGGAATGTTGCATTCGTACCCTCGCCATGGCGGCCACTCACGATTGCATAAATCTGAAGCCAGTTGGTTCCACCAGGCTCGATGTAAGGTGCATTGTCTTCATCGAAGTCGTTGGTATCGTCATCCTCAGCGCCAGAACGCGCATCCGTCATGAAGATTGCATCTCCAGGACGCTCCCATGATGGGAGACGCATGTTCGGGTTATCAAGGCCGCCGACACCTGTCCAGCCATAGTTGTGCAGGAGCTCATCGTTGCGGGTATAGTGGCCAAAAATACAAGGACGGACGGTTCCACATCCACTGTCCACAGGCGAGTTTGTGTAGAACTCGCCAACCTCGGCTCCGCCTGCAGACCAGTAAGCTGGATTGAATAAGCGCTTCTTTGGCTTAGGTGCGGATGACTGTGGGCAGACAAAGACATCGATGCTCTTTACATAAGGCTCCAAGTCAATGTGAAAGTCCCACCATTTACGGCCGATTGTTTCATCGTAGTCCTGCGCATACATCAGTGTTGCAGTACCGAGCTGCTTCATATTGGACAGACAGGCAGCCTGTCGTGCCTTCGCACGTGCCTGTGCGAAAACGGGAAAGAGAATCGCAGCAAGAATCGCAATGATTGCGATAACCACGAGTAACTCGATAAGTGTAAATGCTTTCTTCATCGGAAAACCCTCCATTTGACAGTTTCTCGTCCAGCAACTATCACCATGTTGTGACACTGTTATGGAAGTTTTACGATTCTGTTAAGTTTTGCAAAATCACAAAAACACCCACTTACCGAGCTGACTTAAGCGACAACTTGCTTGCCGAATTTCCATCAGACTCCCCGCGCCCCCTCATTCCATGCCATAATCACCGGCATGACGCTGCGTATCAAGGTCCCGGTTGCCATCACGGCACTGGCCGCCGCCATGGCCATTTCCAACATCGGATGCACAAACAACCCCTATCCCGCCGGGGAGTCCAAACGCAATGTTCACTACCTAAACTTTGGCGAAGATCCAAAGTCGCTGGACCCGACATTCTCATTCACAACCGTTGAATCCAATGTCCTTGATGTCATCACGCCCAGCTACTTCCGCTACCATTACCTCCAGCAAAACCCAGTTAGCCTCGTCTTAAACCTCGGTACGAAGGAACCAACACGAACCCGCACCGCAAATGGCGGCGAAGTCTGGACATTCACCGTCCGTAAAGACCTCCGCTTCTCTAACGATGTATGCTTTCCAGATTCCAAAGGCCGCGCCATCACCGCCGCAGACTTTATCTATGCATGGAAACGCATGGCCGATCCAAAAATCGGCTATCCACTTACGGGCGTCTTCGAAGATAACGTCATCGGGTGGAAAGAATACGCCGCCGCGTTCAGTCAGGACCGAAAGGGGATGGCTGATCCCAATTATGACAAGCCATTTCCAGGCGTAACAGCCGACCCAAATGACCCCTACACCTTTAGCATCCACCTCAAGCGGCCCTACCCACAGCTCCGCTTCATCATGGCGATGCACCACACGACCCCGCAGGCGCGCGAGGCCGTCGAGCACTACAACGATGAATATGCGCGCCACCCCGTGGGCTGCGGCGCATACAAGCTAACGTCGTACACCCCCAAACAACGCCTCGTCCTTGAGCGCAATGAAAACGCATCCCCGGACATCTACCCAACCGAAGGCGACCCGGGCGACCGCGAAGCTGGCCTCCTTGCCGATGCTGGCAAGCAGCTCCCACTCACCGACACCCTCGTCTTTGACATGGTCCGCGAGTCGACATCCAGCTGGAACCTCTTCCTCCAAGGCTACCTGGATGAAACCACGCTAAATGCCAACAACTTCCAGCAGGCGATGGCGAGCAACGGCATGCTCTCGCCCAAAATGCAGGAAATGGGCATTGAGCTCCGACGCGCACAACAGTCCGCCGTCTACTACATCCTTTTCAACATGAAGGACCCACTCTGGGGCGGCTACACCCCCGAGAAGCGAAAGCTCCGCCAAGCGGTCAGCCTAGTTCTAGATTCCCAGGAATTCATCGACCTCGCGCTCCAAGGCAATGGGACCCCCGCGCAGTGGATGCTTCCCGCTGGCATCTTTGGCTACGATAAAGACTTCAAGCATCCCTATCGTGTCGTCGACATCGAACGCGCCAAAAAACTGATCGCCGAAGCCGGCTACCCCGGCGGCAAAGACCCCAAAACGGGTGAGCGCCTCGTTATTTACATTGATTGC
>CAIYBQ010000325.1 GCA_903924445.1 uncultured Armatimonadota bacterium
AGCATCGAAGGACTCCATCGCTCGCACGATGTCACGGCCCACGATTAACCCTGCAATATTGATATTCCCCTCGAAGAACCAATTATGCACTGCACAGACATTCACTGAGACTCCCTCGATTTCCGAGAGGGTTGTGGCCAGCGTTCGCAGCAACGGCGCTGCAACCTCACCCGTCACAAACGTGTAGCTACCAGGGTTGACCACGGATGCTGGCATCGAATTGCGAACCTTGTTTAGTGAATCAAGAAACAAGCGCACCAGTCCAACGCCATCCTCAAGCTGTGGAAATCCCTCGTACTCTGGTCGACTTGGAATCTCCCGATTGGTCATTAAGTAGAACTCATCGCTTGGATACACAAAGCGTGTCCCAAGACGTTTGAGGTAATCCTCACGAAGCGCGCCAAGTGTATCGAGCACCCCAGCGGCCATCGCTGAATTCACCGTCTTGACCGGTGCCAAGCGTTCTCTAAACTGTGTGATGCCAATAGGAACAACGGCAACGGAGAGGACTCCGCCATAGGTCCCACGATTCTCAGGATGAAGATTCGCAAGATCCGTAACCGTCTCCATCAGGATCTCATTGTCGTTGTATTCCGGAACCAAAACAATCTGAGCATGCACTTGGATCCGAGCATCGGCGAGACGTTGCAGTATTGGCAAGATCGCCTCTGGCCCCTTGCGCCCTAGAATCTTCCCTCGCGCCTCGGGATCCGTCGCATGAACACTCACAAACATCGGGCTGAGTTTTTGCTCACAAATACGATCGAGCTCGCCCTCTTTAAGATTCGTAAGGGTTACATAATTACCGTGCAGAAAAGAAAGTCGATAGTCATCATCCTTGATGTACAGCGACGGACGCAGGCCCTTGGGCTGTTGGTAAAGAAAGCAGAAAACGCACTTGTTTTTACAGATGTGCAAGCGGTCGAAAAGGTCATCTGCAAACCGAATTCCGAGGTCTTCATCGTACGTTTTAGAAATCGTGAACTGAAGCGCGGATGAGTCACGGAGAACCTGCACATTCACGGAGTCGCCTGCCGAGTGGAACTTCCAGTCAACAATGTCTCGTAAGGGTGCACCGTTTGCAGTCACAATGCGGTCGCCTACCAGAATCCCGGCCTTCTCGGCCGTCGAACCGGCAACAACCTCTACAACCACATTCTGCGCCAAACCACGTTCGAGATAACTTAGCCGCTCATGAGTAGCCACCGGCAATGTTAAAGCCATGCGGTCATAATACATCCTAGTGGTGTCCAAGCACGTCTTCGTAACCTTGCCAGCGATATAATCGGCGCTATGCAATATGGGCGCCCTGATGGCACATTTGATATCGTCCCCCCCGTTCCCTGTGGCCGTAAGGAAGCACGATCGTTTGTCAACGACTCCGCATGCTGGCTGCATGTCGAAGCTGTCTTTCGCAAAGTCTGCAAGGCATATGGCTTTGCGGAAATCCGAACACCGATCTTTGAACAGACCGATCTTTTCCACCGAGCTGTTGGAGATGGCACAGATATCGTGGCGAAGGAAACATACGACCTCGTCACACGCGGAGGCGATCGATTAACGCTACGCCCTGAAGGTACCGCTGGTGCCATTCGGGCATACGTCTCAGAGCGCCTTTGGATTGAGCGCCCAATCGCAAAGCTCCTCTACATTGGACCTAACTTTCGCTACGAGCGCGCCCAGCGCGGTCGCTACCGCCAACACCATCAAGCAGGTGTCGAAGTCCTCGGCGCATCGATGCCATCCATTGATGCAGAGATCATCGACCTTGCCGTCGCATTTTACAAAGCGCTCGGAATCACAGATCTAACAGTCAAAGTAAATAGCGTTGGTACCAAGGAATCGCGTGTCGCGTACATCGATGCGCTCAAAGCCTATGCTGAGCCCCTGCTGTCGGAAATGAGTGATGACAACAAGCGCCGCTTTGAACAGAATCCATTGCGGATGTTGGATTCCAAGGACAAGCGTGACATCGCGTTGCTCGAAAATGCTCCTAATCTCGTGGATTTCCTCGATGACGCGTCGGCTGAACACTTCAACAAGGTGTGTACTTATCTGGATGCGCTTGGTATTCCCTACGAAGTTGACCACCGTCTGGTTCGTGGGTTTGACTACTACACACGCACTGCGTTTGAAATTCAGTGCAAAGTGCTGGGTGATAAAGCTTTGGGTGGCGGCGGACGCTATAACCAGCTCGTTGAGCAGCTCGGCGGACCAGCGACACCGGGTATTGGCTTTGGACTTGGTATCGAACGCGTTCTGATCACGATGGAGGAGCTTGGCCTCCCCCGCCCGGGTGGGAATCAACTGGATGCTTTCCTCTGCCCCATGGGAGATGCGGCGAGAGATGCAGCAACAACGCTTGCGAGTATTCTGAGGAATGCAGGTCTGACCATCGATGTTGACTATCTTGGTCGTCGCTTGAAGGCGATGCTCGAAATGGCGGATGCCGGCGGCGCACGGTACGCGATTGTCATCGGGGACGATGAACTAGCCGCTCAGACAGCATCGGTGCGTGAACTGGCAACCCAAACGCAGCACACGGTTTCGATAGCGGACCTCCCGGCTTTCATTCGCGGATAAGCAAGCAGGGACTTACGTCCCTGCCCCCTGCCGCTCTCTGATCTGCTCCTCGACCAAGCGGTACGTACGCCATTCATCGTTCAAGTTACACGCCCCGCGCTTTTCATAAAATTTAATGCCGAGCATGTTCCAGTGCAGACATGTCCATTCCATTCGGCCGCAGTCACGCAATAGAACTTCACTCTCAAGCGCATTCCAAAGCGACCGCCCAATCCCCGCGCCACGGAAATCTGGATGTACAAACAGATCTTCTAAATACAGCGTTGGTTTGGCCAAAAAGGTCGAATACGTCTCAAAAAACACGCAATATCCGACAGGTCGCTCATCGAGCCATGCCAGCCAAGCTGTGAACTTAGGAAGATCTGCGAGCGCATGCGCCTTCAGGCGCTCTACGGCTTCGGAGGTCGGTCGGTCAAGCTTTTCGTAGTCCGCCAACGCATTAACTAGGTCAATCCAGTCCCCGGCATCCGCTTCTGTAACTGGTCGAATCGACACAGTGTGTCCAGTATTTTGCATAGCATGCATCATACATCCAGCAACTTTCCCCTTGGTGGTAGACTTTCCACGTGGATAGACAACATGTATCGCCCCGGGTCTCAGCACTGCGTCCATACTCACCCGGCAAGCCAATCGAGGACGTTAAACGGGAGCTCGGAATCACCGGGGATATCGTAAAACTTGCCAGTAACGAAAATCCTCTGGGACCTTGTCCTGCCTCCATCAAGGCCGTTCAGGAACGAATGCTTTCTACGCATATGTACCCCGATGCAGCATGCATCGAGCTTGCAAATGTAATCGCATCAAAACTGAATGTCTCGACCGACCAGCTGCTTTTCGGCAACGGTTCGGATGAATGTATCCATCTTCTCGGGCTTACATTCCTCGATGAAGGTGATGAAATCGTAACGGGTCAACCAACCTTTGTTCTGTATGAGGCTGCAGCAACACTTGCTGGTGCGAAGCGTATTGGCGTACCGCTGACCGATGGTGACCTCCGCCATGATGCTGAAGCAATGGTAAGAGCCTTTACCGACAAGACCCGCTTGGTTATCATCGCAAACCCGCACAATCCAACCGGCAGCATTATTACCAAATCAGATGTCGATCACATTTTGGAGAACCTTCCATCACGGGCTTATCTCGTCCTGGATGAAGCCTATGTGGATTACATCGATCCCGATAGCGACTTTCCGTTTGCAATCGACTACATCAAGGCAGGTAAGCCGGTTATCGGTCTGAGAACCTTCTCAAAGATGTATGGTCTTGCCGGTTTCCGAGTTGGCTATGCTGTTGCCGCACCAGATGTTATTGCATCGATGCAAAAGCCACGCTCGCCCTTTAACGTGAATATCCTCGCACAAGCGGCAGCGATTGCAGCATCCAACGATGACACATTTGTAGATGCGAGTAAGACGGTCAACGCCGATGGCATGGCGCAGCTCACATTGGGTGCCGAGACTCTCGGGATGTCGGTCGTGCCTAGTCATGCAAACTTTATCCTGATTGATACCAAGCGTCCTTGCCGCGATGTCTACGACCTGCTGCTCCGCGATGGGGTGATCGTGAGAACGGGAGACATTTTTGGGCTCCCAACGATGCTGCGTGTCACGATTGGAACACAAGCCCAGAATGA
>CAIYBQ010000326.1 GCA_903924445.1 uncultured Armatimonadota bacterium
GTGGCATAATGCCACATCATTAATGGGGGACTGACATGACGATGGCATCTATTTCGAATGAAACTCACTACGCGCGGCTTAGCTGCAGAATCGATGTACGTATCAAGCAACGCGCCGAAGAGGCTGCCGCGCTTCTCGGCCAGTCCATCACGGATTTCACCGAGCTGGCACTTGCCGAAAAGGCAAATCTGGTACTAGCCCAGCATGCGACAATTGCGCTCTCTGAACGTGACTTTGAACGCTTTGTTGCACACATCGATGTCGGAGCTGCTCCTACCGCAGCACTTCAGCAGGCGGTGGAACGCTACAAACTGGATGCTGCTAACGATACCGCCGGCAGCTGGTAGACGTGCCTGTCGTTGAGGTGCTGCAAACGCATCACGACCGGGCCAGCTTTGACTGTGGCAATGCATCCCTGAATAACTTCCTGCGCAACCAAGCCCGGCAAAACATGGACCGAAATGTTGGCGTGACGCATGTTGTCGTTGCGACTGCCGGGGATACAAAGATCCTTGGTTACTACACGCTGGTTACACGGACCATCGAACGGGACATCATCCCGGATAGCCGCTTGCCGAATGGTCCGATTGGCGTCGTGTTACTCGGGCGCCTCGCGGTCGACAGCAGCGTTCAACGTAGCGGGCTTGGGAAACGGATGCTGTTGCGGGCGATGAAGCAGACGTTGACAGCCTCCATGGATGTCGGGATTTATGCGATGGTTGTCAATGCCATCGATGATGCCGCCAAAGAGTGGTATCTCGGGCTCGACTGGGGATTTGCACAGCTCCTAGAAGATCCACATCACTTGTACATTGGTATGAAGACTCTGAAGCAGCTGGAATTTTAGGTTAGAAATGTGCTCGACCACGGGCGGGCATTGAATCCCGCCATTACAGAAAAGCAAGCCTACTTCCGCAGGCGCTCCGCATTTCTTCTCCGCGCTTCGGAAAGAACATCCCGCTTAAACTCCACACCAGTCGCGCGCCCGATAGCGGTGTAGAAACCGTAAAGGCCATCATCGAGGGGGCCGCTTACGACATCGACTGGTAGCTGCCCACCGCCGTTACGCTTCTTTAGATCCGCACCCTGGCTCAGCATGTACGCAAGCGGCTCCTCCCGGCCAAAGAATGCCGCCGAGTGCACCGCAGTTGAGCCCTCATCCCCGGGATTGTTGATTGGCGCACCATGCGCGAGTAGGTTAAGCGCCAAACGGTCATCCCCGCGTAACAGGGCATCCCGGAGGTTGAAATCGCCAGACTTGGCATCGGTATCGACACGCATCAGAAACTCATTCGAGAACAACCCCGCAGGGTTTTGCAGCTGAAGCAAATGCCAGCCTTTCGCCGGAAGGGTCTTTAGGGAAATCGCTACGCTTGCAGCGGACACATTTACGTTTCCATCCACCCGGCGACCATCCACGTAGACGGCTGCACCTTGCTGAACATTGCGGGCCGCAAGCGTAATCGACAAGTTACCGGGGTAAAGCAGCGGGAAGACCTGATGGCCACGCTGGATCTCAATCGGACCCGGTGACCAAATCGCAGGCTGGGGACTATCCGCCTGTACACGGGATGCCAAATAGCTGGTAAACGTGGCAACACATTTCCCGGTCTGCGCCAGCTCGGTCAGCTGATTGCGCGTCCACTGCGTCCCGGATGCAGCATCTACATAGGTCGAATTAGCAAATGTCAACGCAATCGATTTAGCTTTTCCGCCAAGCACCACCGTACCCGTGACCTTGAGGACAGTCGCGCCATCGGTTGCAGATCTCTCCATCGCATCCAATAACTCACTCGTTGCCGGTCCAGCCTTCAAGGCAAAATCGCCAAGCGTCAGCTGCCGCGCAAACGTCCCGCTGTAGCCCGTGCTTCCTTCGGTGACCATGTTCCAAACCGGGTTGAAGCGCTCCCGATTGCCCCATGACATCCGCCAGATTTCCTCTTCCGGCGCACCTCGATCAGCGATTTCTTTATAGAAGTCAAAGACCACCATGTTGAGACGGCCCTGTGGCAAAATCAGCCAGCGGTCGAAGGCGCCGCGCCAGGTCGGTGCATCCATTCCCGTTCCCGGCGTGTTCGTCGACACCAAATAGGGCATCCGGTGACAGTCACCACAAACATTCGGGCTGGATTTGCTAGGGTCGTCATCCCCAAGCACGTGAAAGAGCTCAAAGCCGCGCAGCGCACGCTTCGTAACTGTGTTCGTAAACGGCCGGCGCTGGGCTGGAGGGTAACGAATTGCGAGCAGAAACTCCGCCATCGTGTCCCGCTCAGATTTTGAAAGGTGGCCGACTTTACCTTCCTCGTTTTTGGCGTTGTCGCGGAAATCGCGCATCGTGGATGCAAGCCCCGAATCAATCAGCTGTCGCGTCGATGTCACCGGCCGGGCAGGATCGCTGTTTGGTTTTACATCCCGGGCGAGGCTTGCCGAGTTGATACCGCCGTACGGGTCACCCGGGATGCCATCCCAGTGGAAAGGCATTGTGTCTTGGAGGCCGCGTGTCGGCATCGTTGACCGGGGCATAATCTGATCACCGCCCCCGACGATTGGGGTGTCAAGCACCCAGATAAGCTGGTCTGTATGGCCATCCGGGTGGCAGCTCGCGCAACTAAATGTCCCATTGCTGCTCGCTTTTGCGGTGCTGAAGGCTTTTCGTCCGAGCTTGAAGCGAAGCGGCGTTGAGTCTGTCAGCGCGATGGTTTTCGCTGGGGAGAGTTTCCCGGATGATTCGATTTTGCTGATCGAAACCGTGTTGTCTGCGGCA
>CAIYBQ010000327.1 GCA_903924445.1 uncultured Armatimonadota bacterium
CCGAGGAACCCGGCATAACCCATTGCGAGTGCACTGATGAGCAGGATGAGTGTGGTAAGCCAGCGTGGCGGCTCTTTTACGATCACTTGCAGCTGTGCAAGCATGATGAGGAGAATGCTTCCCATCAGTGCACTGTTCCGGTGCCCAACAAGGCGACCAGCAGACCACGGTTCGATACCAAACCAACCATTCATGGCGGCAAGGCCGCTACACACAGCAGGGATACTGATCAATGCGCCTGCGATGACACACAGGCGGATGAAGCTCTCGCGATGCTCTGCGAGAATGCGTGTGGGGGCGATGCGGGCGACAAGTGCAGCAACTGCCATCGCAAGAGGGAAATGGACAGATGCTCCATGGATATGCTGCCAAATTTTGAGAGGATCTTCTTCCATCTGTGTTCCCGTGTATTCCCGACTGCCTGATTTATCAAATACTATCGGACATCCCGCTGGCGGACATTAGAATATCCGCTTCACCAAACGCACAATTGTCCGACCAGCCTGCGTGATGTACTCGACTCTGTCAGTTAACGCATGCATGAGTGCCCGACCACGGCCGCCTTCCGCATCCGTTTCAGGCATTGTCGCCACCGATGAAGGGCTGTACTCTCCAGCGCTGTCCACATCGATGACAATATCTCGGCCGCTTCTCCGTGCCCGAACGTGAATACGACAATCCTGTTCGCCATGCTCAACGGCGTTGGCACAGGCTTCACCGACGGCAAGACACAAGTCATCTCCAGCATCTGGGGAGAGACCCTCTTCCTTCGCCAGAATACGCATCGCGCGCCGCACGGCACTGACGTGTTCGCTGCGTCCTGACAGTTCGATAGTAAACAGATTGATGTCCGCCATAGTGAAAGATGCTCCATAGGCATCACCGACATTATAGAACCTATCGGCGGGAAATCCTTGCTTTGTGTAGTCGCACACGATAGGATTCTTGCGCGCTCCCGGATGGTGCAGCGGCAGCACGTCAGGTTCTGGCCCTGAAAACCGAGGTTCGAATCCTTGTCCGGGAATCAGCCCTCAGCGCACGCTGAGGGCTTTTTCGTTACTTGGCGTTCAGCAATTCCCGTGTCTTTTCAAGACCCGTACGGATGACCAACTCAACCGGTAACTGGTCGTACTCCGGATTGAACAGCTCAAGGCTAATGAAGCCATTCCAGCCTGACTTTTTCAGCTGACGGATGATCTGTCTTCCGGGTGCGATGCCATTTTGTGGGTAAACCCGGTCTTTGTCCGCAATCAGAGCAGCTGGTATTTCAGGGTAGTCATTGACGTGGAAGACACCCAGCTCCGATGCTCGGATATCAGAAAGACCCTTCAAGTCCGACTCGCCTTTGTAGAGGTGATAGATGTCGAGGAGCATTGTTGATCCTGCCGCACCTGCCATTCGGTAAACCTGCTTCACCGTGTCAAGACGCTTGAGATTCGTTGAAAATCCCCAGAGCTCGAGCTCGGGTTCGATACCTTCCTCACGACCAATCGCAGCAAGCGCGGCAAAACGCTCCGCGATGACATCGTTTGGGATGACACGACTCTCTTGCGTATGTGCTCCAATACTTGCAGCCGCAATACGCTTACCACCAGCACGCCGTACAAGACGCATACAACGTCGCGCATCCTCGAGGCCGGCTCGTCGCTGGGCTGGGTCATCGACAATCCATTGAGAGAACCCGATGGCACTTGGCATTTCAAGACCGAGGTCGCTCAGCTGTTGTGCAAGCTGTTCAAGGCCGCCTGGCTGCTTATCCACAGCTTCGAGTTCAGCAATCCATGGCTCGATGCCTTGCCAACCAGCTCTGGCGACAAGTGATGCCAAAACGGGCAGGGACAAGCCCCGCCCGCGAATGGTTGAAGTGTTTATACAAACCTTCATTGAGATTAGACGGTCCATCCTCCGCGCATTTTGCGGTTGATCATTCCGTTTGCTTCAGCATCATCCTTGAAGGTTTCCTTCTTTGGATCCCAGGTGAGCTCACGGCCGCCGAGACGCAGAGAAAGGTTACCCAAGTGACAGACAGATGCCGAACGGTGGCCAACCTCAACATTACAGATCGGTTGCTTACGCGTACGGATTCCATCCACAAAGTTTTGTGCATGATTGTCCGAAACATACAAGCGCTCTGCCGACTTTGGCAGGGGATCCGTCAAAAGCTTCGGGTCGCTTGCGGCAATGCGTCCACGGGATACAAAGATCCAGCGGCCATCTTCGCCTTCGAATGTGACGCCATTTTCGCCCTTGTCCGTTGCCAACAGCTCAACACCATTTGCATAGGTGTAGGTCACTTCGTACTCAAGGAATGCTTCAAAGGAACGCTTTTCTGCATCCGCTGGCTGGGCAGTACCCGTCGACTTGATCTTGACTGGACCAGATTTGTCCATTCCAAGACCCCATTGGGAAATATCCAGGTGATGGGCACCCCAGTCGGTCATCATTCCACCAGAGTAATCAAACCAGTGGCGGAACGAACCGTGCGTGCGCTCCTTGATGTAAGGGGTTTCAGGCGCTGGGCCAAGCCACATGTCAAAAAGGAAGTCATCCGGAGCTTCCGTTACCTGGAAGTTCGAACCACGGCTGCCACCTGGTAGATGCGCAATGACTTTCTTTACCTGGCCAATGCGACCGTTGCGAACCAGCTCACATGCGAGACGGAAGCGCGCATCGGAGCGCTGCTGCGAACCCGTCTGCCAGACTGTTCCATTGTCCTTCGCAAGCTTGACCAGCTGCTGACCTTCACCAATGGTGAGCGTCATCGGCTTTTCACAATAGACATCCTTGCCCTTGCGCATCGCCATACCAGCAATCACTGCATGCCAGTGGTCAGGGGTTCCGATAACAACTGCATCGATGTCGGTTCGGTCGAGCAGGTAGCGGAAGTCAACGTACTTTTTGGAGCCTTCGAAAACTTCGGATGCTTCTTGAAGATGCTTAAGGTCTACATCACAGACCGCAACACACTCAACACCTGGACGGCTTGCGATGTTACGTGCATCTCCCAAACCTTGGCGGAAGCCGCCTTTGCTACCGCCGGCACCAATCAAGCCAATGCGAATCTTGTCATTCGCCGCGACACGGCGTGGCCGGGCTGCTTGCGCTTCGGCTTCAGCCGCCTCAGCACGTGCTGAAAACCAATCAGGTAGGGTTGTGAGCGCAAAACCAGTGGCTGCGCTCGTCAAAAAAGATCGTCGTTCCATACGCTGGTATTTCTCCTTAGGGATGATGCATTCCTGCGGAAATCACAGAGAGAAAAATGGCATTGCAATATTGATTGCAAACTGATTGCCACGCGTTCGGTAACGAAACTCAGGACGGATGACGCGGCCCGGCGCCGCTATCACAACCTCTGTATCAAAGAATTGATTTCCAGTCAGATCCAGACGCGAGCCTAGGGCAATCTGCCATCCCAATACAGGCGATGTAAATTGCAGCTGTAGCTCGGATGGAGCTTCCAAAACATCCGAGTAATACGTCGCAGTACCGTGGATATCCCGGATAGCAAGCGCTGCAGAAAAGCGGTTGCCAGGGCGTATCGGAAGCAATTCCGCCGAAAGTTGCGTAAATGAGTAAGCATCCGATGCGTTGATACGCACCGTTTGCAGCTCGAAAGGTATCCGCTGATGTGAAAGTGATGCATTTGAACGCACTCTAAAGGATGATTTACTGCGGTACGAGGCCACTGTCGTTATCAAGTCGGACTCGAGACGGTTGCCAGATTCAAAATGTGCTTCCATCGCAGAAGCCCCAAAGACCCACGATGAGCTAACGGCGACCATCGGTTTGTTGTCGACAAGGACAGTCTTCAATCGCCGGATGACTTCCTGGCGGTCTGCAACAGTGAGCGAAACTGCCGATGTACCCGCCGGGCCGATTGCCGTTCCTAATACAGATGGTAGCTGCAGACGTGGGCTGACATCTCGCTTTATCGCGCGTGGCTCCGCTAGGAGAGATGAGACATCTCCAAGGGGAAGACCTTCAGATTCATTCGTCGATCCAGAAACTTGACCGCGTCGCTGATTGGAAACCTCGTAGGACAGCGCTGCCGATGCCGCATCACCGCGCTTGGCCGTCTGCTCAAACACCACTGCAGCTCCGACGCCGGGTGCCGGTTGGGCCGCATAAGCAAGCGTAGCGACTGGTCCTGAGATTCCCGACTGACGTATCGACAATGGGAGCTGGAAGCGGGTAGCTCGACTTGCCGTTGCCGTGCTGCCTGTCATAAAGCGGACACTTGGGACTGTAAGAATATGTGTCTTATAGAGACTCAAGCCCAGGTTTCGGATGTTCCATTGACCTGTTGATGCCCGATACGACATTTCGGATGCTGTTATTGCAAGTGTTCGATTCTCCCCAGGGACATTGTCGACGATGGAGGCATCGGATAAAGACATCCCCTTTGGACCCCGAAGCAGCGATGCGGTTTCAATCCGAAAGACATCATGCCGTATCGAAACATCTGTGCCGCGGAGCTCTTGCGTACCAACATCAAACGAAAAGGACTTGCCAATCAGCTGGTCTTGGCCACGTTCTGCTCGAAAGCCTCCGCTCACCACGATCTTTGATGGCTTTGTGATCGATGGGCTTACGAAAACATTGTCTGCCGTGATGCCAAGGGCTCCCCAGCGAATGTTTGCCCCCTGTAAACGCGCCACAGAATCCGTCGTCGACATGCCAGACCACGTCGCACGCAGCGGCGGCAGCGTCGTTGCAGGCGGAACTACCACTGGCATGAAGACAGCTCCGTCGCCAGGTTGCGGTTCTTCACATAGACTTCCTGACGCGTGGTAGTAATCAACGCACCACTGTCATCTAATAACTCGACAATCACTGAATGCAACCCATCGGGGAGGGATGTCGTATCCCACGTCTTAAAAAATGGCTTTACATTCATCACAAATAGGAGGTCAGCAATCCGGATCTTGAGGGATGCGACACGGCCCGGATCGGTTGGCGAAATGCGAAGGGTGTGCATTCCGCTGAGGATTGGCAGCTTTCGCTGCTTTGCTTCCGCCAGGGATGCTTTTTCACACTGAAGTGCGGCGGCCTGTATAGACTGGGCGATTGATGTTCCGGTCGATGGCCGGATTCGGATTGCGATTA
>CAIYBQ010000328.1 GCA_903924445.1 uncultured Armatimonadota bacterium
CCCCGTCAGGTCAAAATAGGTACGCCGTATCAGGTCGCGGCGACTCGCCGGCGGATTCCATGTGAGGCCGTTTTTACGCAAACCAGCATGTACAAACGTATCGATGACAGAGAGGCCATTCTTTGTTAATGGTCTTGATACCGACTTGTTGATCGGCGCAAAGGCCCACCAGACCTGTTGTTTGGCATCCCCAAGCGTGCAACCAAAGTAAGGCGCACCTGCATCCAGCCAGCGGGTCAAATCGCTCACTTTGCTCTCACTCAGCTTGCCTCCCGGAGGCATTAAGGGAGCCTGACGACCGGAAACAAGATTATGGATGCGGGATTTTCCACCGATGCTCACCGCAAGCACCCGCCCCTTGGAGCCGCTGGCCTTGAGCGCAGCCTCGGAGCGGAGGTCGGTATGCGACATCACGGTCGAACCGCCGTGACAATCGAGGCAGGCATCCTTGAGGATTGGAGCAACCCGTGTATCGAAGAATGCCTGATTGACGCTGGGCTGAGCAATCGTCTTCTTTACGGGAGGGGCTGCCGCAAGCGCGAGTACAGGCAGGGCGATTCCCGCGAGTCCGGCGATGACAGCCCTGCTTAAGGTCATTTCTTTAGTCGACCTTTTGCTCGATCAGGGTGCCAAAGCGCTTACCGATTGCGAGCGCTGGGTCCAGAGGGACATCCACGGCAACACAGTCTGCCGGGATACTGATCGTTGGCGTCTGCTTCAGCGATTTGCCTTCAAACTGCGGGAGGTATGGTCGTAATTCAGTGAGCATCTCCTGCGTCATTTCGCGTATTTCGCGCAGCGTACAGACAGCAGCCGTCAGTGGATCAAGTGCAAGTGCATGTACCAAATGCTCAGGATCGCCAGACAGTGCGGCATCCGCGCAAAGGCTTTGGACATTGATGTTGGTCTGGCAGAGCGCGGCGCACTGCGGCGGCAGGTTGCCGATGGCTTGTGGGTGGAGGCCGTTTGCATCCGCGATGGTCGGAACTTCCACGCAGCACCCTTGCGGAAGGTTGGAAATGTAGCCATCGTTGCGGACATTCCCCATAAACTTGAACGGATTGCCGGTCACAATGCCTTCCAAAATGTAGGAGCAATATTCGACGGAGCGGCCATCGATGGCAGTGCTTTCAAACTGCAGCGGATCGACTTTCTCGTACTTTTCCGCCATCGCCTTGCCCCACTTGTAGTAGGCACCAGACTCCCCGCCAAATGCCGGCTCATCGCAGTAGAGCGCAAGTGCATCCTTCCGATGGCGGAACCACGGCACGTACTCCGAGAGATGTCCGGTGGACTCGGTCATAAAGTAGCCAAACTGCCGGAAGACCTCCCCGCGAACCTTCTCGTTTTTGTAGTATTCGGGCCGCTCAAACATGTCGCGAAGCTCAGGGTAGAGGTCACGTCCTTTGTGTGAAAGCGTAAGGAACCAGTCCATGTGGTTGATGCCACCGCAGGTAAAGTCAATTTCGGCCTTTGGAACATTGCAGTAGCCGGCGACTAGGTCAAGCGTAGTCTGGACACCGTGGCAGAGTCCGACAAACGGAACATTTGACACGCGTCCAAGGGCGAGACAGTTTGCCGCCATCGGGTTGGCGTATTGCAGCATCACCGCGCCGGGCTTCGCGAGGCGCTCCATGTCCTTAGCAATATCAACCAAGACGGGAATATGCCGCTGGCCGCGGAAGACGCCGCCGGGTCCGAGGGTGTCCCCGATGCACTGATCTACACCGTATTTCAGTGGAATCTCGTAATCCACACCGTATGCGTGAAAGCCACCTACCTGAATCATCACGACGACAAAGTCAGCATCCCGAATGGCATCTTCGCGGCTGGTCGTCGCCCAGGCTTTCGCGGGGAGATTGTTATCGGCAATCATCCGGTTTGCGAAGGCTTCCATCCGGCGCAGCTTGGACTCCGTCGGCGACATTAAGGCGAACTCAGAATCGGCAAGCGCCGGCGTTGCCAGGATGTCGGACATCAGGGTCTTACAGAAAACGACGCTACCAGCGCCAATCATTGCGATCTTACGGGACATCTGTTCTCTCCATCGAGAATTGGTGATGCATTCTACGGCTGGATGGACTTTGGGGTGACCTTTGCCACACATTTATTCAGTGGCGGTAAGGCTAGAGTTTCACATCAAAATCGGAGCGACTCGCGCAGACCGATTGCGGAATGAGTGTGCCAATGTCGGACGAACGGGGCATCAAGTCTCTCGACCAGGAAAGCTGTGTAGAACACAGCGGCAATGGAATCGCCGGCCAAGCCAGCAGCGTGTGGGAATGATGACGTTTCCCCATACGGTGAAGCACTTACCCTCGGTAACAACATTTGCATTAACAAAGCCGTTAAATGCGCGACCTGCAAAGAAAACACAGCAAAATTAAGGGTGCAACTATGGTGAACTTTGGGTAAAACATAGCGTCTACCAAACTGGACCGCAGTGGTGGTGCTTGCGTCCCGGCTGCACCACCACCGCACTTGGCCGCATCACGACCTTCAGACGTCAGGATCGCTGAGGATGATGCGTAACATTTTTACCGTAATTATGGCCAAGATGCACCGTTAGCGTGACTTCCAGTGTTATTCGCGATTCTGATGCGTCGCGCCTATAATCGACCATGCCCATCTTCGTACCAGTCGCATTGACGATGCTTGCTACGCCGATTTTAACCCTGCATTCAGGGCTCCCCCTCCAGCAAGTCACATCCGGACCGCAGCCCGGCGAGAAAGCGCCAGCCTTTAATGTCCTCTTAACCGATGGCTCTCCCGTCCTCCGGGAAGTCGAACAGAAGACATCGGGTGCAGTGACTGTGGTATTTCTCACAGCCGTCGAGCGCAGTGCGATGCCTCTCATCAGAATTGTTAACTGGTACGGCGCTGAGCGTAAGACCGCGATGGACACTGTAATTGTTGTCCTCCCCAAAGACCCGGTCGCGATGCGTGACCGCCTCCCAGCGATTGTCAAATCGCTCAACCTCAAGGTGAAGTTCGCGATTAGCTCCGATGGCCCCGATGGTCCAGGTGCGTATGCGATAAACAGCAAAGCGATGATGACCATTCTGACAATCCGGGATGGCAAAGTTGAAGGCAATCTTGCGCTTGCGCAACCTGGCGTCGCCGATGCTAAGAACGTGATCACGCTCATGGCAAAGCTAAGTGGAGATGAAAAGCCACCAACACCAGACGAGCTTAATGCACGCAATGCCGGAGCGCCCGCGGGGCGACCCGCCGCACAGCGTCCCGCGGCAAATCCTGCTCCTGCGGTAGCCGAGCCTGATCTCTCAACACCAGAATCCATGAAGAAAGTCATCCTGGATTTGGTCAAGGAAGTAGCAGCCCTCAAGGCTGAGCTTGCCGCACTTAAGGCAGGCGGTAATGCCCAGCCCGCCGCACAACCTAAACCACCCGCAGGCCCACTGCCTGGCGCGGCTCCCACCGACCCCGGTGTGCTTGGTCTCTTGCGGGCGTTTATCCAGCCAAGTAACACGAATGCCGATGTCGACCGTGTTGCCGCCGATATCGACCTCTACACGCGTGGCAAAGCTGAACTTCTCAAGCAGGCCCACGATGGCTGGGTACGCATCCTCCACTTGAAGTACGGAACCGAATACGCGCAAAAGATTGGCGCTGAGATGGTCAAAGTGTGGAAAACAAAGCTCCCCTAGCAGCCCTGCTGAC
>CAIYBQ010000329.1 GCA_903924445.1 uncultured Armatimonadota bacterium
CACGGTCGGCCCCATGCCCCTTGAGACCAGCCCAGTCCCGAGTGCCTAACTGGGCTGGCCCACCCCGATCCTTGTATTCATTAGTCAAGGGGCACCGGAGGCCAGCCCAGCAGGGGAGTTGGGTGGGCTGGCGCAAGGTAGCCCATGGAAGTGCCGTTGGACGGCCCGCTGCCGGCAACGAAGCATCCGAAGCGCTGCCTTCGCTTCGGAGTGCTCCCGGCTACGCTGCCAGTGGAGCCATGATTCCGAAGCTCTCGAGTCTCGCCACCCCGCAGATTCACTCAGTACCTCCCTTGACTGGCCCACTGGCAGCGTCAATCGGCTGTCGCCGCTGGAAAGGCTGGCTCGGCTTCAGGAGCCGCCATCCCGCACGAAGGAAAGCGGGGTCAAGCACACAGATATTTGCCATGGCAGCTGAATGAAAATTTAACAGATTTTACTTAATAGCGTATTGAAGCGTGTGGATGACAACCGAGTTTCAGGGTGCTATAAGAAAGGGTCTTCGGTCGATGCCGTGATAACCAGTCGACTTCCACGTCGAGGCAATGGCGGTATTTGCAGTCTTTCTTCGTTACGTGGCCGAAAAGGCCGCAGTACGGACATTGTACTTGCGGGCAATTGGTCTTGTTGTGACCTTCCGTGTGGCACTTGGTGCATATGTGCTTCGGGCATTTGAAGTGACTATGCGTCTTGTGCCCTACTGAATTGCACGATTAGCATACAGTAATTGCCTCGGCATCATCTGCTTCCTCGCTCTCATCGCCATCGTCGGCATCATCATCGTCGTCTTCATCATCGCGATCGTCATCGTTACATTCTCGCATGGACATGATGTCCTCGCCATCATCATCACTTTTGACACTTTTGCCATCAATTGAATTGTCTTCGTGCATTGCGCAGGCGGTAGCATCGGCATCATCATCATCGCTGCAGCGCTCGGCGTCGTTCATTCTTATGTCGCTACTCACCGTAATTTGGAAGTCGCGTAAACCATATGGAAGGTCGCTGGATTTTGCAGAGCTGGACTCAGCCGCACGATTTACCGATTCAGTGCACTCGCGTGCCGAATGTCCTACTGCTTTGCATTTGCTGCACTCACGGAACCGGCATGCCGCAGTCTTCTGCCGATGTCCGTCTGCTCGGCATAATGTGCAGTGCTTGGTACATCCCGTGTGGTTCGTTCGATGCGATCCGGATCCGCAGTTCGCGCAAACCATCGTCAAATACGTCACTTTAGGTTGGGTCTTTAGGTCTGGGTCTTAGATGATGCGGGGCCTTGCCCTCCCGCCAGGCGCTTTTTCTTTGCAGGGACTTGCCTTCCTGCCAGGCTCAGTGGATGTGATCCCCACTGCCGGATGTGCTGGTGTGGGTGATGCTTACTTGTGACGTTCGTGTTGCGCGTCTGGTGTCACAGATGTCCTTAAGCTCGTGATTCGACGGGACGACGGGCGTTTGGAAAAGTGACGTGTCCGAGAACGAACTCGTTTTCTTTTCGCCCGAGTTTGTTATAAGTCGCCGCTTTTGTGCTATGAATTTGTTTGTTTTAAAGTCTCGAGCTTTTTTCCGTCCCTCTGAAACCTAGTTTGGCTATGAAATTGGGCAAATGGCACGACGTTTTGGGGTTTTGCCGCGCTGGTTTGGCCAAATAGCGCGTTAAGTTGGGGGACCCCTGCCCGCGTGGAGGTCAAGGTGTATGGATAAATCCAGTGGAG
>CAIYBQ010000330.1 GCA_903924445.1 uncultured Armatimonadota bacterium
AGTGGTCCGGGGCAGAGTGCATTGACGCGGATGTTCTCACGGGCATGAATCGCTGCGAGTTCCTTGGACATCGAGAGTACTGCACCCTTTGAGCTGGTGTATGCGAGCTGAGGGGTCGCGGCTCCAAGGATTGCAACAAAAGACGCCGTGTTGATAATCGTTCCACCGCCATTGCGGCGAAGGGCTGGAATACCGTACTTGCAGCCAAGAAAGACACCCTTGACGTTGACATCAAATGTGAGGTCCCAGACATCTTCCTCTGTGGTCACAGCATCATCATCCTGAGAATGCGAGATTCCCGCATTATTGAACAGGATGTCGAGCTTTCCGTAGGTCTCTTCGGCGGTGTCAACCATAAGCTTTGCATCGGCGGCTTTGCTGACATCGACCTTTACTGCAACCGCTTCTCCGCCGGCAGCTTTTACAAGTGCGACTGTTTCTTCCGCACTTGCGATACCGAGGTCTGCAACAACAATTTTTGCACCTTCCGCCGCAAATCGCAGGCAGGTTTCCCGGCCGATTCCGCTTCCACCACCAGTAACGATGGCAACTTTACCTTCAAGACGCATACTAAATCTTCCTTACTGACTCTAGGTTATTCTCAGACATTCAATGTTAAGCGAGAGCTCGATGGGCATCACCGCTTTGTAGATATTCGCACGTTGCGTAAGCCGCATCAGGCACGTTCGAAGTAGCGCTGTCGCTCCCAGTTGGTGACAACAGCATCGTACTTTTCCTGTTCAACCTGAACAAACCGGAGGTAGTGCGCGTGGACATCGGCGCCGAGCGCTTCCTTGGCAAATTCGCTATTCGCAAAGGCATCGATCGCTTCGTAAGATGTCTTTGGAATCTGGGGAAGCTCACGTGCTGCGTAAACATCTCCATCGAAGGCTGCCGGTGGCTCGATTTTGTTGCGAATGCCATCGAGGCCGGATGCCAATGATGCGGCATAGGCCACATAAGGGTTTGCATCTGCGCCGGGGAGCCGGCACTCAACCCGCAGGCTGGAATCGCTACCGACGACGCGGAAGCCAGCAGTACGGTTGTCAGCGCTCCATGCAAGTGATGTTGGAGCCCACGAGCGCGATTGGTAGCGCTTGTAGCTCGCCGGATATGGCGCATAGCAGACGGCCATTTCCCGTGCATGCTTTATCCATCCACCGAGGAACCATCGGAACTCATCGGAGCCGACCACTGGCCCAAATGGGACATTCCCTTTGAACAGCGATGTTCGGTCACCTTTATTCCAGAGGCTTAGATGGAGGTGTGCACTTGAGCCGGTGTGGTCATGGTGCCATTTGGCCATAAAGGTGAGAGAGCGCTTTTGTGCTGCCGCGACCTCTTTTGCTGCATGTTTGTAGATGAGGTTACGGTCCGCTTGCTCGAGGACCTCGCTGAACTTCAGGTTGAGTTCCTGCTGCCCAAAACCGGCTTCCCCTTTGGTGAATTCCACGGGCACACCACTTGAGTCAAGGACATGGCGGAGGCGGGACATGATGGGCTCATGCCGGGTGCCTTTAAGGATGTGATAGTCCTCTTGGTAGCGGCCGCTTGGCGTAAGGTCATGAAATCCCTTTTGCTCGGCCTCTTCGAATGATTCATCAAAGAGGGTGAGCTCGTACTCGGAGCCGCCTTTTGCGGTGTAGCCCATCGCGGCAGCTTTTGCGAGCTGGTCACGTAGCATCTGGCGCGGGGACATCGGTACAGGCTTGTGTGTACGTGGATCCAAGAGGTCGCAGAGGACGATGGCTGTCTTTTCTTCCCAAGCAGCGATTCGAAGTGTGGCAGGGTCTATCACTGCATGGAGGTCGCCGTAGCCACGCTCCCAGTTTGCAAAGTCGTAGCCAGAAACCGGATCCATTTCCATGTCGCAGGCAAGGACATAGTCACAAATATGCCATCCGCTCTCGGCGACATTGTTTAGAAAATAGTCCACAGGCGTCCGCTTCCCAAGAAGGCGGCCGTAGAAATCTGGGATAACAATCAGGACAGTGTCAACTGTCCCGTGGAGTGCTGCATCCGCGAGCGACTCGAGTGTCAAGCGACCATGGTTCGACATATTTGTCTCCTAAATTGTACGAACAAAGACGGTTTTGACTTCGGTGTAAGCATCGAGGGCAGACTTACCAAGATCCCGCCCGATACCACTTTCTTTGAAGCCACCGAAAGGCAGCTCAGTGTGCACACTGTTGCTGCAGTTAATGGAAAGGACGCCAGATTCAACGGCGCGTGCGACACGGAGGGCTTTGGAAATGTCCCGCGTCCAGACAGACCCTGATAATCCAAACCGCGTGGCATTGGCAAGTTTGATTGCAGCTGCTTCATCGGTGAACGGAACCAGAATCGTCACCGGCCCGAAGACTTCTTCCTGGAAGATTTCACTGCATACATCAGCGCCTTCCAGAACGGTTGGTGGATAGTAGGCCCCGGGTACATCGGCAGCTGGCATCACGCCACCGGTCAAGATGGTTGCGCCAGCGGCAACCGCCCGCTCAACAAATGCGTGGACATTGTCTCGATGTTCACGCGAAATGAGGCAGCCCATTTCAGCTCCTGGATCATCCATGACGCCAACCTTGGTTGCGGCAACATTGGCGACAAACTGTGCTTTGAAGTCATCGTAGATGGAGGCTTCTACAAGATGGCGGCTTCGTGCGCAGCAATCCTGTCCAGCATTTCCAAGGAAGGAACCGCATGAGCCAGCGGCTGCAGCGATGTCGGCATCGGCGAAGACAATGCTCGGCGACTTGCCTCCAAGCTCGAGCGTGACACGCTTCAGCGTTTCGGTACCAGAGCGCATCACCGATTTGCCAGCACTGGTCGATCCTGTGAAGGACACCTTCCGGATATCGGGATGCGCTGAAATTGCCTTACCAGCATCATCCCCGCCAGTCACGACGGAAAGGACACCATCTGGAATGCCGGCTTGCGTAGCGAGCTCGGCCAGCAGTAGCGCGGTTAGTGGAGTCGCCGGTGCAGGTTTCAGAATGGCGACATTTCCAGCCGCAAGGCAGGGAGCAAGCTTCCATGTTGCGATTAAGAGTGGGAAGTTCCAAGGCACAATCAGGCCACAGACACCGATTGGTTCACGGAAGGTCATGCCGATGCCATCCGCCCGGTTGGTCAGTGTTTCGCCTGTTTGTAAGGCGATAGCTCCTGCGAAGTACTCGAAGACACGCGCAGCGGCCCCGACTTCCCACTCAGCATCACCTATAGGCTTGCCGGCATTTCGGGCTTCGATGGTTGCTAGGCTGGCAATGTTTTGCCGGGTGATGGCTGCGAGCTTCAGAAGAACTGCTCCGCGCTCCGCGGGTGTTTTCCCTGACCAGCGCTTGTCAGCGATTGCCGCGAGACCGGCTGCGACTGCGGCATTGACATCGGCTTCACCGCACTCGGCTACCGTTGCGAGATGCTGATCTGTTGCGGGTTCAATCAATTTTCGTGTTGCTCCGCTTATTGCAGGCACAAATCCGCCTGGTCCAAACCAAACATTTTCTCGCATTGCGTGTGGCTCCTGATCGCTGCATAAGGCATGCGCAGCGTACATTAGATGGCCTTAATAATAACAGGATGATGCGTCGAAGGCATTGAACCAAGCCGTCAAAATGAACGAAAGCGCAGCCATATTCTGGCGGCGCTTTCATGTCCAAGAGGCATTGATTTAGTCTTCGCGGAAGACGGCAGTCGCATTTGGTGTAAGAGAGCGTTTCCAGGCGACGGTTGTTCCCGGGGCGCGCCATGACTGAGATGGCCCTTTGAACCACTTTGCGTGACCATCTGCCAAAACATACACGGAGCCACCATTGTGTCGGTAGCGTGCTGCACAGTAATTATCGGCCCAGCCAATCAAGCGACCGGACAAAGTTGGAAAGCCTGATTCGACCGCTGAACATGCCGTGGTGACGTCATCTCCGCCAGAATTTCCGACATAACCGCTACCTTCCATCGCTAAGACAACATCGGCAGGTGCGCCGATACTTGCAAGCGTCTGAATTCCGCTGGGAAACCACCCCAGATTGAGTGCGTTTCTATGCATGGTTGGCATCAGGTTCGAGTTATTGGTGTAACTGAACGACTTTGAGAAGAACGCTGACTTATCGCCAGTAAATCGCTGGAATGGAGCGGGGTCACCGCTTGCGAATGGGAGATTCTGCTGTGATGTGCTGATGCTTGGGCATGTCCAAAGACCGGCATCCCTTCGGCCCACCAGGTTGGCACCAGTCGATCCTGCTCCAGCCTTCATGTATGGATCCGTCAAATCCTGCCAGTTCACAGCAGCCGTCATTCCTACAAAAACGTAGCTGCCAAGAGGGAATGCCTCATCATAATCCTGTGCGTACATCAGGACTCCGAGGCCAATCTGTTTCATATTAGAGACGCATGTGGCTTGCCTGGCCTTTTCTCGAGCCTGTGCAAACACAGGGAACAAAATCGCTGCCAAAATGGCAATGATTGCTATTACCACCAGCAGTTCGATCAGTGTAAAGCCCTTCAAACGGAGATTCTTGGTCGCATTCATAATCGGGTGTTGTGCTCCATGGTCTGCAGATAATGTTATAATACGCGGGTCAGCCCACGATGTGTAATTGCATGGGACGGCGGGCCACCCGCCAACCACTATGAAAAAGAAAATCATCGTTCTCGGCTCCGGCCCTATCCGCATCGGCCAAGGCATTGAATTCGACTATTGCTCCGTTCACTGCGTCTGGGCAATCCGCGAAGCTGGTCACGAAGCCATCATCATCAACAATAACCCGGAAACGGTATCCACGGACTTTGATACCAGCGACCGGCTGTATTTCGAGCCATTGACTGCTGAAGATGTCCTCAACATCATCGAGCGCGAGGACCCGATCGAGGGCGTTGTTGTTCAGTTTGGTGGCCAAACGGCCATTAATCTTGCGCGTTCCCTCGATGATGCTGGCGTCCGGATTCTAGGTTCATCTGCGGATTCAATCGATCTCGCTGAAGACCGCCATCAATTCGAAGCCCTCCTCCGCAAACTGGACATCCCTAAACCGGAAGGCCGCGCTGTGACCACGGCGGAAGCCGCTGTGACCGTTGCAAATGAGATTGGGTATCCGTGTCTTGTCCGGCCATCCTATGTGCTCGGCGGACGTGCGATGGAAATCGTTTACACCGAGGATGAGCTGGTCAACTACATGACCTATGCCGTTGATGTATCGCCGAAGGCTCCGATTCTGGTTGACAGGTATATTGTCGGCCGGGAGCTGGAAGTGGACTGTATCTCCGATGGCGTCACGTGTCTCCTCCCTGGAATCATGGAACATATCGAGCGTGCAGGCGTCCACTCTGGCGACTCGATGGCCGTTTACCCTCCTCAGAACGTCTCTGAAATCACGAAGCAAAAAGTCGTTGACTATGCGGTGCGTATTGCCAAGGAGATGAAAGTAGTCGGGCTGATGAATATTCAGTTCGTCTGCGATGGCGATGAGCCATATGTCATCGAGGTCAATCCACGCAGCTCGCGCACGGTGCCATACCTTTCGAAGATCACTGGAATCCCAATGGTCAAGGTTGCCACGCGGTGCATCATGGGTGAAGCGCTGGCCGATATGGGTTTCCCAGAAGGGCTTTACCCCGAACAGAAAAACCCAGCGGTCAAGGCACCTGTGTTCTCATTCCAGAAATTGGTCGGAGTTGATAATGCTCTTGGACCTGAAATGAAGTCTACAGGTGAGGTTCTTGGTCAGGATGTGACGTACCCGGGTGCGCTCTACAAAGCGATGGTTGGTGCGGGTCTCCGCCTGCCGATCACAGGTACGGTTTTGTTTACCGTTGCCAATTCGGACAAGGAAGAAGCGCTTCCGATTGCGCGTGAGTTTGCAGCGATGGGCTATGCGCTGCAGGCAACCTCTGGAACAGCTGCCTACTTTGCATCGAACGATCTACATGTCGAAACGGTTGCCAAGATTACTGAGTCCGAAGATAACCTCGTTACGCGTATTCATTCAGGGCAAGTTGGCCTGGTCATCAACACGCTCTCTAAAGACAAGCGGATTGAAGAGGAAGGTCAGCTGATTCGTCGGGCGACAGTCGAGCGCTCCGTTCCATGTATGACATCCCTTGATACAGCCGCTGCGCTGCTACTGGCGCTAAAGGCCCGCGCTGAGGGAACTTTTGGCGTGATGACTGTGGATGAATACCTAACGACTAAGTGATTTCATCCAAGGCAGTTGTTTGGCTTAAATGAAACAACCACTCTCCTCGAGGATACGTCCTTTGGGAAGAGTGGTTGTTTTTTCTTAGGTCAGAGCCAGCTTTATGGTCGTAATGCTGCTCTCCAACAACTTCGCGCTGAGGGGACATTTGGTGTGATGACTGTGGATGAATACCTAACGACTAAGTAATTTCATCCAAGGCAGTTGTTTGGCTTAAATGAAGCAACCACTCTCCTCGAGGATACGTCCTCTGGGAAGAGTGGTTGTTTTTTCTTGTTCAGAGCCTTCCAGAGCGGCTTCTCTGTGAGTTATCAAAACCAACACTAAAACCGTTGGAATGGTCACATCGCGTAGGATTCTTCCGCTATACAGAAACCAAAAAGCCACACACCTGAAGGAAGATTTCCTCCAGATGAGTGGCCCTCTTGTTCAGCAGAAATGCTTAGCCCTTGACCGCCTTTACGATTGCAGCAGCATCGATTCCATACGCTGCAAGCAATGTCGCTATTGGTCCGGACTGTGGCATCTCACGAATCGCCAAGTGTGCAAAGCGCTTCGGAGCCACACCATTTGCGGTTAGGGTAGCGAGGACAGCATCCGCGATGCCTCCCTCAACCCAGTGGTCTTCCGCGACAACCATCAATGGCGTTTCACGTACAGCCTTAAGGAGAACATCCGTGTCGATTGGCTTCACCGAGTACAAGTCGATGACCCGCACATTGATCCCTTCAGCTGAAAGGGTATCGGCAGCCTTGAGCGCTTCATGCAATGTGATGCCTGCAGCGACAATCGTTGCATCGTTGCCATCACGCACCGTGTACGACCCACCAAGCTTAACTTCCGTGCCCTTTGGATAGAGAACAGGTGTTGCTTCACGCGTCGCACGCATGTAGGAAATGCCCTCGGTATCAGCCATTAGCGGAATCAGCGCCGCGGCTGTCGTGGCATCCGATGGGTACAGAACCGTGGAGCCGAACACCGAGCGCATCATCGCGATGTCTTCGAGGGCCATTTGGCTTGGACCATCTTCACCAATGGAAACGCCAGCGTGGGTTCCTACCAGGCGAAGGGATGCACGGCTCACAGCCGCCATCCGGATCTGATCGTACGCACGGCAGAAGAATGCAGCGAATGTTGCCGCGAAGGCAACCTTCCCCTGAACATCCAGTCCCTGTGCGACGCCAACCATGATTTGCTCAGCGATATAGCACTGGAAGTGCCGCTCTGGGAATGCTTTGCCAAAGAACTCGAGGTAAGTCGAGTTTCCAACTTCAGCATCGACAGCAAAGCAGTTTGCCCGGCTTGCACCAAGCGCCGCCAGTGCATCACCAAATGCTTTTCGAACCGCAACACTCTGCCCGACCGCGTAATCAGGAAGGTTCAACGGCTGGTCCGCAACGACAGGCTGACCAGGTTCATCAATTGGAAGCTGTGGCTTGACGATAAGCCCCTCTGGGTTCCCGAGCTCGGCGAGAGCCTTCTCTGCATCCGATGCCGACAGAGCCTTGCCGTGCCAGCCGGCTACACCGGAGAGGAACGAGACACCGCCACCCTTTTCGGTCTTCGCCAGGATTGCCACCGGGCTACCGGTATGCGCCACAGCTGCAGAAAGCGCATCGTTGATGGCTTCAACGCAGTGGCCATCCACTTCGATCGCATGCCATCCAAATGCTTCGACACGGGCGCGATATTTGGAGATGTCATGGCCAAGAGCCGTTTCGCCGCGCTGTCCTAGCTTATTGATGTCGATAATCGCGATGAGGTTGTCAAGGCCTTCCTGTGAGGCAACAGCCATCGCTTCATAGACCGAGCCCTCGGCCATTTCAGAGTCGCCAAGGACACACCATGTCCGATAGCTCAGCTTCTCGATTTTGCGAGCGGCGATTGCGACGCCAACCGCGATGCCAAGGCCTTGTCCGAGAGACCCTGTTGCTGCATCGACATGTGGAATTAAGGGGGTTGGATGCCCTTCGTAAATCGATCCGAATTTCCTGACTGAAAGGAGGTCTTCCACAGAAATGGCATCTGCTGCACGGTACATCGCATACAGGACAGGACAAGCATGCCCCTTACTGAAGATGAGGTGGTCGTTTGATGGGTGATTAGGATTTGTGTAGTCGTAGCGCAGGTAACTGGCTTGTAAGACAGCCATGACATCCGCGATAGACATTCCCGATGTTGGGTGACCGCTGCCTGCAGCAGTGGTGCAGCGAATGGAGTCAGCGCGAAGCTGTGCGGCCAGATTTTTCCACAACAAAACGGTTTGTGATTCAGGCATTATGAACAGGAAAACCTTTCAGAGAGTCCCGGCATTCTATCGTGGTGCGTCTATCGGGACTCACTGAAATTGGTTTAACTATTCTGCGTCTTTGATGGCTGTAAGGACCTTTGCTGCGTGTCCATCCACCTTAACTTTTGGAAAAACAGCCTTAATGTTTCCATCCTTGCCGATGACAAATGTAGTACGTTCAATCCCCATGTACTTTTTGCCGTAATTCATCTTCTCTACCCACACGCCAAATGCTTCACACGCGGTGCCATCGGGGTCTGAGAGAAGCGGAAAGTTCAGCGCGAACTTGCCGGAAAACTTTGCGTGGCTGGCTTCGGAGTCCTTGGAGATACCAAAGATTACTGCACCGGCTGCTGCGAATTCCGCCTCAAGATCTCTAAAGTCACAGGCTTCCCGGGTGCACCCTGGCGTGTCATCCTTTGGGTAAAAGTACAGGACGATAGCCTTTTCTCCGAGATAGTCCGATGACGTAACGGTTGCACCATCTCCGGTCCGCAGCGAAAATACAGGGGATGTCTCCCCTACGATAGGTCTTGCCATTGGTAACTCCTTAAGGTTCCTGTTTCACGATTCAAAACATCAAATGCATGCCGTTGGTTCACACTTTTTGTGTCATCACCGATGAACATCTTTGTCCTCCCGCAGGCTGCATTTCGCAGCAGCATCAAGATTTCAGTTCATCCCGACATCTAAGTACGCTGGCTACCGACGTTGCTCGCTTGTCCACTCTACATCTGGAATGCCATCGATCAGATTTGCCATCCGTGCAAGAGTGAAGAGGAGGTCACTGGTACGGTTTAAGTATATGAGTAGAGCCGAATCTTCAGGGTTTCCGAGCATCGTAACAGCAATGCGCTCAGCCCGGCGGATCACCGTTCTTGCACCATGAAGGCTTGCGGCACACGGGGTGCCTCCCGGAAGAATGAATGCACGAAGCTCAGGAAGCTGTGCCGTACAGCGGTCAATAACTTCCTCACACCACTGGGTATCTGCAAGCGTTATACGTGGTACATCCCATGTTGTTGTCTCGCGAGGCGCTGCGACATCACCGCCGGCAACAAACAACCGCCGCTGCACAGCAACCAATGTGTCACGGAGCCAAGTATATAAAACATCATCCAAGGTCAAGCTCGACGCTGCCACACCAAGCCAGGCATTGGCCTCGTCGATGGCACCGAGAAGCTCAATCCTCGCATCCGATTTCGCAACCCTCTGGCCATCGAAGAGATCTGTTTCACCGGAATCGCCTGTTTTCGTGTAAATGCGCATACAAAACTCTATCCAAAGCCGTTACACGGATGCAAGCGTACATGAAATGAACAGCATGCTTTCAATGACGTCTAGATACTTACTCAGAGCCTGCATACTGGTACACTGACAAGGCTATAACCATTTTCCGGGAACATTTATGAAACCAGCGACCATTGTCTTCACGTTTTCTTCAATCCTGATGGCAGGAGGCGTGCATGCCCAGTTGCCAGTACCTGCCCCCATCCAGATTTCAGAACCGCTCACCCTGCAGGCGGCCGTTAAGATTGCCGTCAGCCGGCAGCCATCCCTTGGTGCGGCAACAGCAACACGGCAAGCAAGTGAAGCGCGCTTACGGCAGACGCAATCCGCGTATCAACCCCGCGTGACTCCAACATATACATTCCAACAGCTGGATTCAACCGGTATTGTCAACCAGATTCTCCCCGGTGGAATCGTACAGCCTGTTCAGCAGTCCCGTTCGGTAACAACCCGTCAGGAAGATCTCTCCCTTTCGCTCAGGTTGTTTGACACAGGCACGCGTGACATGAATGCCCGCCAGGGACGTCAGTCGTTGCTCAATAGTGAGCTCGCAGAAGCCAATATTCGGCAAACCGTTATAGGCAATGTAGCCGATACATTTTATGCAGCCCTCCGCTCGCAAGCACTGGTCGATGTATCCCGCTCGCAGGTTGACCGTGCAAAGAACACGCTTGATCTGGTTACTGCCCAGATTGAGGCGGGTGTTGCAGCGAAAAAAGATGACCTTCAGCCGCGTGCTGACTATCTGAACGCGCAAGTCACTCTGCTCCAGGCTGAAAACAATGCACAAATCGCGCTTACGCAGCTGCGATCGGCGATGGGAATCATTGACAACATCCCATTAACGCTTTCTAAAATCGACATGCCCGCTGTGGACCGCAAGCTCACCGCCGATGTCCCAGTTCAACAAGGACTGACATCCCCTGCCGTCATCTCGCAGATTGTGAAGAAGGCATTCGAAACGCGTCCTGATATCAAGCAAGCCGAAATGACAGCTGATATCGCAGCAACAGGTGTCCGTATCGCAAAGATTGCATCCGGTATCAACGTGACGGCTGACATTGCCGCACGCTACCAGTTTGATGCAGCCAATGACCCGCTGCGATCGATTGGTAACAACCAGCAAGTCACGCTTTCGGCGACATACCCGCTGTTCGATGGCGGAAACGTTCGCAACGGAGTGCGTGCAGCGGAAGCACAACAACGCTCACAGGAGTACAACGTTCAATCGCAGCGACAAAATGTTGCACTCGAAGTCGAACAAGCGATTCGCAACCTTGAACAGTCTCGCCTAAGCCTCCCGGCTACCCAAGCCGCTCTCGAAGCTGCGCAAAATGCCTATGACAAAGCCGTCGAAAGCAAAAAAGAAGGTATCGGATCCGTAGTTGAAATCATCACCGCACAAACAGCCCTTGTACAATCGCAAACAAATGCTGTTCAGGCCATCTTTAACTACTATTCGGCAGATGCACGACTGGCACGTGTCCTTGGACAATCTGAGCGTATTGCACAATAAATCGCTTGGATAAACCGAATCCGTGAAATCATCACAGACAACCAAACCATCGCTCTTTTCAATTGACCTTCGCTCGCTGGCTGCAACCCGAATTGCAGCCGGTGTGTATTTGTTGTGTGATGTTGTCCAGCGCATGGGTGATGCGTCAGCGCACTACTCTGATGCGGGTGTCTTCCCGCTTGAGGCGCTCCGCGAGTGGTGGGATGGCAAGCTCTGGTGGATGCTCACTCTGCATTCGCTTGACTCGGGTGCCGGATGGCCACTTTTTGTCTTTGGTGTCCAGCTCGTATTCGCTCTCCTGATGATCATCGGGTTCCAATCGAGGTTTGCAGTAACCATGTCTTGGCTACTCCTCATCTCCGTACAAAACCGAAATCCACTCGTGCTACACGGTGGTGACCAGATGCTTCGTGCAACAATGTTCTGGTTGCTGTTCTTACCCGTTGGTGCCAGGTGGTCCCTCGATGGATCGATTGCGATTCGACGTGCCTATGGACAACCCGGAAGCGAGTCCTTGACGTCCATTGCAACCGCGGGGCTCCTCCTCCAAACAACCATCGTCTATCTCTCGACGGCTTTTCTGAAGAACTCCAAGGAGTGGTGGTCTGAAGGCTCTGCGATGTACTACGCGCTGAACATCGAGCAGTTCAGGCTACCGCTCGGAGGAATCGCAAAGAACTTCCCGCCCGTCGTGCTACGTCTCTCGACGTGGTTGACACTCGCTTACGAGATTCTCGCTCCCCTGGTCGTGTACTCACAGCGCCCAATCGTGCGTTCGCTGACGATTCTTTCGGCGTTTGTCTTCCACTTGGGATTCGTTGCCCTCCTCATGGATGTTGGCCCGATCAGCGTCGCCAGCTGCATCCTGTGGATACCCTTCATACCCGGGAGCACATGGGAATACATCGCCAAACAAACATCCCTGCGCCCGATGCGGAACGTACTTACAAAGGCGCTTGCACCAGCGGCCGCCTGGCGGGCTGCGCGTATTGCCCAATGGGTCAAAAAAGAAAAGCCTGTGCCGATTATCCAGACATCCGTTGTCGGACAGGTGATGGCCGCACTTTCGCTTCTCTACATCGTTCACTGGAATGCCTACAACCTGAATCCATCCCTGAAGCAATTGTTGACGCCAGTCGCCAATACATTGCGCCTGGACCAGTATTGGGGGATGTTTGCTCCTAAGCCAATGCCTGATGATGGCTGGTTTTCATTGGTTGCGGTTTTGGATGATGGAAGTCGGGTCGATCTGTTACAGGATGGACGTCCGCACACGTTCAAGCGCCCAGCCGACGTCGTTCACATGCATAAAACTGCTCGTTGGGCAAAGTACTGGATGAATATGTGGATGGAAAAGCATGGTCGATATCGCAAATATGGCGTTGCCTACATGCGAGCTCAGTTCCAAGCAAAGCATCCGAAGCGGGAAATCAAGCAGCTCAGCTTTTACTACCATCTGGATATCACCCCTGCCCCGGGTCAGCGCCGAGCACCAGTCCAGCCAACACTTATCTGGACAGAGACATATGTGAACGCATCCGCGCCGCCGCTCGCCCCGCAAAACGAATAGCCCACATCAGCACTTAGTCGTGGTATTAGCTGTCGTGAAGCATCACTTGTCGGCTCGCAATAAGCCCGAGATTGGCACGTTTTGGGATAGACGGGTCCAAACGTCATAGTTCCCTCGGTTTAATGAACTACATCTGGATACGTGATGGCCTTGATACCAGTTGCGAGTCCCGTGGTCACATCACAGTCGATGATGGCTGCATGCACCTGAGCTGGCCCATCGGCGAGTGGAACATGCGGGCCAAATCCTGACTTCATCCGCTGAATGCACCCGGCGACATCCTGACCGAGAATTGAATCACGGACACCACACATACCGACATCAGATAGAAATGCCGTCCCGGATGGCAACAAGCGTGCATCGGATGTTTGTACATGTGTATGCGTGCCGATGACAGCCGTTACACGCCCATCAAGAGACCACGCCAGCGCTGCTTTTTCACTGGTGACTTCGGCATGCATATCAACAAACATCACTGCTGCCTTGGAGCGTAAACTCTCGATGGAGCGTTCCGTCGCAGCAAAAGGACAATCAGCAGGTGACATGTGCACACGGCCAATCGCATTGATAACGCCTACGATGACACCAGATTTTGCACGGTAGAGTCCGTATCCACGGCCTGGGACACCCACTGGAAAATTGACCGGGCGGATCACCCGCTGCTCCTGATCAAACCATTCAAAGCTTGCCTCGCGGGCAAAGGCATGGTTCCCAAGTGTGACGACATCAACGCCAGCGGAAAGCAGCTCAGCCTGTATTGGCCCCGTAATGCCACGCCCGGCCGCTGCATTTTCTCCATTTGCGATGACGAAGTCGATACTGAAGTTCCGAATCAGCTCTGGAAGCTTTTGGCAAACCACATCGCGACCAGCCTTACCGACAATGTCCCCAAGAAAGAGAATTCTCACAGACTGGGATTCCATGTGGTCGACATCGGGCTAGTCTACCAACTGAATCCCAGCCATTGCTAAGATCATCAGCGCCGGAAGACATTTAGCAGGGAAACCGCAGCAATGACGCTTCCTGCAATTCGGTTGAAATCAAAGCTGGAGATACGCTTCTTTTGCATCACCTCAATGACATCCCCGTCCTGAAGCAACATCGCAGCATCCGTGTCGCGGTCAAGATCAGCGATACCACTGACAAGTTTGCCATCGAGAGACAGGCGGCGTACGACCACCGACTTGCGATTGGCGCCATCGAGAAGTCCACCGGCCTGACCGATTGCCTGAAGGAGTGTTACGGGCGATACCAGAGAAATACTGCCAGAATTCCGAACTGCGCCGGACACCGTAGCTTCTGCCTTGCGGATCCGCTTCGGCACGACAACTGTGTCGCCATCGAGAAGCTGAATATCATTTGTGAGATCGCCACTCAGGAGCGCTTCGGCATCCACATAGACATCGCGATTATCCCGGCGGATGCTGACGCGTTTCGGATCACCAAGCAGCGTCAATCCTCCAGCCTGCTGAAGGGCCTGAGAAACCGTCGTTCGGTTACTAAGCGGGACGATGCTCGATTTTGGGTCCTTGATCTCACCAATGACACGGGCGATTCCAGCGAGCTGTTCCATGGAACGCACGTAGATTCTGTCCCCTGATTCAATGACCGGATTTGCGGCTGCAGCTGTGTTTTGTCCATTGATGAATTTTTGGTAATCAACAACGATTACAACGCCACCACGGTCGATCTGAACACGGGTTGTGTCCGATGATGGTTGTAATCCGGCACCATCCAATAGGTCTGAAAGTCTCATCCCGATTTTGAATGTCTGCGATCCTGCACGAACAACCGCCCCACCAACGATGACTTCCTTGACGGGCCGTCCAATGATGTCGAGGACGACATCCGGACGCTTGAGTAGCTGAAGCTGGATAATCCGTGCCGTGACGCGCTCAGCGGCAACGCTTGTCGTTGCTCCCACAACTGCGATCTGCCCCAGCCTCGGTGCCGTGATGTTCCCATCTGAATCGACAAGAAACACACCAGAGAGGTTTTCCGCACCGGCGACCCGAACGCGAACTGTATCCCCGGATTCCACGGGACCCGGGTACAGCTGTGTGACAGTTATCGTTTCCTGCTGTAACACGCTATCGGTCGGAAGCGGCCGCGCCGGGATGCTTGTCAGCACGATTAGTCCCAAGACTGGCATCATCAACTTGACATTCATCTCAAATCACCTCTCCGTCTCTATTCTGCAAACGGGTAGACTGTAGTCTGCATGAATACTACAGATACACCAGATGATACTGTCGCACAGGTTCGCTCTGCTTTGCAAACGGTAATTGACCCTGATCTTGGCCGAGATTTAGTGTCGCTCGGGATGATTAAGGACATCGTTGTTGATGATGCACAAGTCAGCTTCACCGTCGTCCTAACCACGCCGGCCTGTCCCATGAAGGAGCTACTGGAACGCCAGTGCAGAGAAGCTGCTTTGACAGTCCCAGGCATTTCCGATGTTCAGATAAAGATGACGGCCAAGGTCGTTAGTAAGCGTCCAATGGGCGGTGCTCTCCTCCCGGATGTCAAACATGTGATTGCGGTTGCCAGTGGCAAAGGTGGCGTTGGTAAGTCGACGGTGTGTGCGAACCTTGCGATTGCTCTTGCACAAGCGGGTGCCGCGGTCGGCGTCATGGATGCGGATGTCTATGGACCGACAATTCCGATGTTGATGGGTGTTGAGGATGAAGTCCTTGAGCAGACCACCTATGAAGGTCCGGATGGCAATCCAATCAAGAAACTCTTACCTGTTCACAGGCATGGAGTGAGCATTGTCTCGATGGGCTTCCTCATCGAGCCTGGACAGCCCGTTGTGTGGCGTGGCCCGATGCTTGGTAAGGTCGTCAATCAGTTTCTCGCCGATGTTGCATGGGGACCACTTGACTACCTGCTGGTCGACCTTCCCCCTGGAACAGGTGATGTAACGATGAGCCTTTGCGAGGCTATTCCGCTCACGGGGGCTGTGATTGTAACAACTCCTCAGGACATCGCTGCATCGATTGCTGTAAAGAGCCTAAGGGCCTTCCAGCGTTTCAATGTACCAATCCTCGGCATCGTTGAAAATATGGCTTACTTTATTGCTCCAGATACTCGTAAGCATTACCAAATCTTTGGGCACGGAGGTGGTCAGGCTGCGGCTGAAGAGCTGAAGGTCCCCTTCCTCGGAGAGCTCCCATTGGATATGCCAATGCGGCGTGCAGGAGATGAAGGTGAACCCATTCTTATGACACATCCGGACAGCGAACAATCCGTATTCATTAAGGAAATCGCGGGCAAGCTTGCGCGTCAGATTAGCATCGAAAGTCGTAAGTTCAGACCACTCAATGTTGTCTGATTAAGCTAGTCCGAAGGGTTGCTAGTTCCAAGCAAATCATCCGCAATGGATGTTGCAATGTCCTTAGCTTCGTTATCAGCCTCCGTTGATGCAGCACGCACATCGGAGGCTACTGGTTTAACACCGCGGAGGTAATAGGCTTCGGCCACCTTACCAACCGCTACGGTTCCCGACCACGCGATTACGCCCTTCAGGACGACACCTGCCCCGGCGGGAACCCAGCCCGCAGCTTGTCGCGCCACGGTTCGCCACCCAAATGCTGCGCCAACCGTCGACAAGATTTCTTTGACTTGGGTTGTAATCCCCGGTCGCTGTCCATAGATAGCCCCAATGCGAAGGACCATCATGGTTTGGTTCTTCGTCAGGACGATGAGGTCAGCAAAGGATGATCCGGGAAGAAACGGTGCCGTAATGGGCAATATGCCAGGCACGGCCGACAGCATTGAAAACTGTAGATTTGCCAAAGCGACGCTCTTAATGACCCATCCAGCAGCGGCACTGCGCAGACCCGGGAAGCGGCGTCCAAGTGCAACTGCGATATCTGGCCGAAGTTCCATCATTCGCTTCGCACAGGCTTCAATTGTTCCGGAAAACGAAATGCTTGCCGCATCCCTCATCCCAAGCAAGGTTGTCCCTGGCGTTACGTACAACCTGAATGCATAGATCCTGGATGTCGCAGCATCCGGGGGTTCGGCATAGTGGACGACGTAGCGGCTCGCGTTATCACCATCACAAAG
>CAIYBQ010000331.1 GCA_903924445.1 uncultured Armatimonadota bacterium
CACCCACTTCACGATTTCATCATCGACGTCCGCGAGGTATTCGTGGACAACCTCCGCTTCGTCATCGTGGTAACAGACGTGGAGTGACCCCGTTTCCTGGTGCCAAATGCCGCTCTCTTTCAGAAGACCATGCCAGATATCCCGGCTCTTTGTCGCGATATCACGGCGGTATCCAATGGGTTGTCCGACGGGCCAGAGCATCCCAAAATTGCGAATGGAAGCTCCCTGCGCGTAGACATTTCGTTCGATGATGGCTACTTTTCCAGCGGGTCCCAAGTGTCTGGCTGCCGCATAGGCGTGTGCCAGCCCAATCACTCCGCCACCGATTACAACGACATCAAAAGCAGACATCATGCTACCTTGACCTTACGATCAGCTTGGATCTGCATCATCCAGAACACAAACGCGACCACGGCTCCGGCCACAGCGGTGAACGCCAAGAAACTGAAAGCTTTGTCCCAGCCTTTGGTTGACATTTCAGCAATCTTCTGCCCAGAGAAGTAACCCGCGAGATAACCAAAGCCATCGATGATTCCGCTTGCCGTTGCGCCGCCTCTGCGACCGCCAAACATCAGCGCGACGGCACCTGCGAGGTAGGAATAAGGTGCGAGGAGGGTAAATCCGATGGCAGCCACAATCCATACTGCGATGCTGCTTCCGCTCTGTTGGGATGCGAGGAAAAACAGTAAGCCTGCGGAGCAGACGAGTCCAGAGAAGAGAATCATCCCCTTGCCAACGTGGCCCAGGCGGTCTCCAAAGATTCCTGCAATGATGACAGCAACTCCACCGAGGGCTGGGAACCATGCGGATTGGCTTGCCGCTTGGTCTTTTGCCATGCCAATCTGTTCGACAAAGTAGGTTGGTGACCATTCATTGAACGTGTCACGGCAAAGGGTCAGAACGAATGAGAGCAGGCAGACGCACCAGAATGCTGGCGACTTTACAAGAGGCAACACCGTATCCCAAACACTGGCTTTGCCATTATCCCCGGCTGCCTCACCGTAGACACTAAGCGGGTCCGTCGGCGGAACGTAGTCCTTTGGCTTATCACGCAGAAAGATCGCCGAAACGACAAAGACGGCACCAACAAGTCCAGCAGCGATGAAGTAAAGGGTTTGCCACGCAATTCCACGGCTGAAGATTTCGCCGTAAACACGCCGCGCCAGGGCATCTCCGAAGAGATACGAGAGTGACAGAATCCCAACAGCGACTCCATAGCGTGTGTACGGGAACCACTTGGATGCCATGTTCATCATCCCGGGCCAGCCAAGGGATTGCAGCAAGCGGTTTAGGACCCAGGCGGTGGTGAAGATTGGGAGGGTTGCCCCGGATGCGAACATCACAGTAGCAAGCACCGCCCCAAGCATCCCGACCAGCATATTCGTTCGCCCGCCGAAGCGATCACCGATCGCACCGGCGATGAACTTCCCGAACGCATAGCTAAGCGTCCCCCAAGTGGCGATAACGCCAAGGGCTTGCTTTGCAGCATCCTTTGTCATCCCCTGCGAAACAAGGTCATCGATAATCGATGGCTTTGCGACGCTGAAGTTGGCCCGGCAGAAGTAGTAGCCAGTGTAGCCGAGTACAAGCAGGACAAGGGTCAGAACCTGCCCTTGCGTCCATTTGGCTCCAGCCGTGTCGTTGGTCTTCATTCAAAACTCCTGAGGGGATGACAATGATGTCAGATGGGATTACTTGGGCTCGCCAAGGGGTGTTGTATACGCGCAGGTAATACCGCCATCCACGAGGAAGGTGGCTCCCGTGACAAAGCTAGCTTCATCGGATGCAAGGAAGAGCACTGCATTTGCAATCTCTTTTGCTTCGCCAAAGCGTCCCATTGGCACATGGACCAGGCGGCGCTGACGCTTCTCTTCGGTATCGAGGTACTTCATCAGGAGCTCAGTGCGCAGTGGTCCGGGGCAGAGTGCATTGACGCGGATGTTCTCACGGGCATGAATCGCCGCGAGTTCCTTGGACATCGACAAAACGGCGCCCTTTGAGCTGGTGTATGCAAGCTGAGGGGTCGCGGCTCCAAGGATTGCAACAAAAGACGCCGTGTTGATGATCGTTCCACCGCCATTGCGGCGAAGGGCGGGAATACCGTATTTACAGCCAAGAAAGACTCCCTTGACGTTTACATCGAAGGTGAGGTCCCAGACATCTTCCTCTGTGGTCACAGCATCATCATCCTGAGAATGCGAGATTCCCGCATTATTGAACAGGATGTCGAGCTTTCCGTAGGTCTCTTC
>CAIYBQ010000332.1 GCA_903924445.1 uncultured Armatimonadota bacterium
GGATCGATGGATGCCTGCTCTGAAAAGTCAAATGTATCCAGTGTCCGAATGAATGGGAAGTGGGCAATCCGCATTCCCATCGTGATTCGCCGTTCGGAACGTCGCTCACGCTCGATGTCACAAAAGAGGGCCAATGACTCCCGGTGTGTCAGGTCGGCTGTTCCACACATATCGAGCATGGTCTCAAGGCGGTCATGCATTGCATTTAGCTTGAGGCTGAGAAGAATCTCTGATAGGTTCTCAGATGCCAGAATGGCCCGGTGCTTGATTCCCGTTTCGTTCACCATGAGCCTCCACTAAACACATCGTAGTCCTGTGGGGATCGATAAATGGAGTCACCATTCGAGTCTGTTTTTTGGAATACATCACGAACAGGCTTTCTGAGAATGCCATCCAAGTGACTTGGATCCGATACGGTAACCCGGTTTTCAATGGATCTTGGATGCTGGGCAAGTTCATTACCACCGCTGGAAATGGACACTGTCTCCTGTGTGACAACGACCTGGACTTGCTCACCGATATACATCCATGGAACCGAATACCGGTTTTGGTCCACCGATACGTGAGCATCATGATGGACCATCCTGACTAGCTGACGCTCTGTATGAAACGGAGGAAGCTGGGGAAGTGTTCGAAGTGCAGCCACTTCTTCACGCTCGAACAGGTCAATCGGCCGCTCATTCGTCGTGGAATGACGATGTACATCGGAGACCTCACGCATCCACCAAGCAATGTGCTCTTCAAGCGCATCCCAAGATGAAAATGTATGCCCAGCAAGGCAATTGGACTTGACGTAGCCGACATTACGTTCATCCTTGCCCTTTGTCCGGGGACGAACAGGCCTGCACGCTACCGCAGTCAGCGACCAGTATTGCAGGAACTGCTGAAACCTTGGGTTTAGGCGAAAGTCACCGGTTTGAATGTTGTGCGTATGAACCATAGATTTTGGATTATCAATCAGCAAATGCCTTGGTAACCCTCCAAAATGTTGCAATGCTCCTTCAATCCCTGCAAACCAGCTACTTTGCCGTTCTCCAGTGAAGGCCTGAACAAAGCACCTTCGGGAGAAGCCCAGCGTTGCTACAAACACAAAGATCCGCTCAGAAACACCGCCAATCATCACGGATTTGGTGCCAAAATCGATCTGTAACTGTTCACCGGGTTCCGTCTCAAACCGAACGGTAGCGAGTGCGCTAGCCACCATCCGTGTTCGCAGTGGCTTGACGGCTCGCTGGATTGTTCGAATGTTGACATCCATCCCGTGTTGTCGCTTCAACTCTTGACGAAGCACATCACAGTTACCGTGATGCTTCATAAACTCCGCCTCAAGCCAAGACCCAAGGTCAGAAAGTTGACCCGAGCGGTTTGTGCGTTTGTACGGTTCCCAATGACCAAGTCGTGAGAAACGCCGAACCGTGTTACGGCTAACTTTCAGTTCACGGGATATCTGTTTCAACCCCAGACCTTGATCCCGCAAACACAAAACAACCTGTGCCAAACTGGCAGACACCATTGTAGATACACCATGACTCTCCAAAGATTCATGAGCATCCAAGAATTTACTATCCACTTCAACCTCCTCCGACAAGAGGGGTCAATATTCATGTCGTTAGGGGGTCAGTTTTACATGTCGCCTGACATGCTATCGATGAGCTTCATGAGATCCAGCTGCTCCTGCTTTACAGGTTTAGGCTCACGGTAAATCGTCGTACGGTGTACCTTCAGTGCCTTGCACTGCTGGACCAATGCGAGATCATGTTTACGGTTGATCATCTTTTTGCGCTCAGCAATCCCGCTTTGACGAGCGCACTCTCTAAAAAATCATTCTCCAAGGTGAGCCTACCGATCTTCGCCTCCATCTTCTCGATGTTGGGAGCCGGGGTTCCATCGGCCTTTTCGCCAAAAACCTCACTGCTACGCTCAAGAAGTTGAGCTTTCCAAGTAGCAATCTGGTTTGGGTGAACTTCAAACTTCTCTGCTAACTCTGCAACGGTCTTGTCCCCTCGAAGAGCGGCAACAGCCACTTGGGCCTTGAAGGTTGCTGAGTGTGTACGACGCTGTCGACGTGCCATAAATCTAGTCCTTTACATCGGTATACGACCGATTGTCATGACCAGCCAACACACTTATAGACCTTTCGATTTAAACGGGACCCGCTATCTTGCTACATGTTCCACTGTTCGACCTAATCAACTCATTCAATCTGAACAGATTTATGCCTAACTTGTTTGTAGGTGTACTTAGCATTGCTATAGCAGTGCTTGCTGGACGCTTCGTAACACAAATATTCGACCAACCGCTACTGCGTTTTCGA
>CAIYBQ010000333.1 GCA_903924445.1 uncultured Armatimonadota bacterium
CTAAGCATCACCCAGTAAGCATCCGGGCCGAGTGAGCTGAACGAGTGCACGGAGAAGTCTGCGAGGATACCGGTTCGTGTCAGGAAGGTGCCATAGTTCATCGCTGCAAACGGAAGGATTGCCGTAATGAAGTTGCTGACACGGAAGCTGGTGTTCTTGGCCTGAAGCGCTAATCCGTGGATAAGGGCCGTGAGGAGGAACCAGGGAACAATCGATGTGTTTTCAACAGGATCCCACGCCCAGAAGCCACCCCAGCCAAGGGTTTCGTACGCCCAGTAACCGCCGAGGGCAAGTCCAAAGCCGAGGGTTGCAAAGGAGAACAGCGTCCATGGGAAGGCGTGCTTGATCCAGCCATTGTAGTCGCGGTTTAGGAGACCATGAACCGCCCAGACGCCAGGGATGGCGGTGGATGCAAAGCCAAGGAAGAGAATCGGAGGGTGGATGACCATCCATGGGTTTTGCAGCAGAGGGTTGAGTCCGCGGCCATCCGTTGGGATTGGTCCATCACCGAGCTTAAATGGCGATTTCAGGATCAACAGTCCGAGCAGGTACAGCTGGATCAGGCCAAAAATTGGCCAGACGCTTGCTGTCATCTTGCCGCTTTTACGTGCAAGAAGCCAGCCAAGCAATGCGGTCCAGAACAGCCAAAGAAGAATGGATCCTTCCTGACCTCCCCAGAATGCAGCTATCAAGTAGCGCGTCGCGCTTTGTTTGCTTGTGTACTCAGCAACATACTTGAAGGCGAACTGGTGCGTCCCGATGAGGTACATCAGGTATGTGGATGCGCCGACGATACCCGCGAGGGCGACCGAGACGCCTGTCTGCGCGATTTTCGCCAGCCCTTCCTTGCCTTGCCCTCTGGAAAGCACGAAGAGCACGTTTGCTGCTACGGTTGCAACAAGCGCGATGATGAGGAGACTGTAGCCGAGAATCATTTGATTGGTGCCGTTCTGGGGACTGGGAGTCTACTTGGTACCGTAGGACTTGGTTTCGGTGCCCTGATACTTGCTTGGACACTTGACGAGCAGATTATCCGCCTGGAAGACGCTGCCATCCCAGTGACCGATTGCGGTAATCTCGATCGCCATTTCAAAGTTGGCTGGCTTTGTGTGGCCAAACACAACCGGGAGGCGGGTTCCGGTCTTCTTTTCTACGAGGGTAAATGCGAGGTTCCCGGATGCCATTTTGACCGATGACTTCTCAAGTCCGCCCATGACCTGGACGGTGCCATTGGTCTTTTGTGCCTCTGAAAAGGTGATGTAAGGCGTCAGGTTTTTGACGAAGGCCGTTCCGGCGCCGACAAGTGCGGCACCGATGGCAACAGATGCGATGATAGGTCCTAGTTTCATTTGTCGTTTTCCAGTTCTGCAAGACGCTTTTCAGCTGTCGCGATGCGGCGCTCTGTCATCAGTGTAAATGCAAACAGCCCACCAAGAATCATAAGTGCAACGATAAGCATGGGTAAGAGGTTCATGCCATTCCCCCTTCGGAAGTAAGCTCGAGCTCGGCGATGGCCTGATTGACCTTTTCCGCACGAACGGATAAACGGAACATCCAAACCAGGTGCCATGTGAGCGCAATCGCCATCGGATAGATAGCCATCCGGTAGCTGAGATCGAACTTGGCAAACTTGGGATGCAGGCTTTGGTCAATAAAGAATGTCGGGATGACATAGCCTAGCATCGGGGTCAGGATAGAAGCGAACAAAACATAGACTGCGGACAGTGCTGCGCGGCGCTCAGGATCCTCGATGCTGGCACGGAGCGTGAAGTACGCCGCGTAGACAAGCAGAAGAACGGCAACCGCGGTTTGGCGGGGATCCCAGTTCCAGTACGAACCCCACTGAACCTTTGCGAACATCGAGCCCGTGATCGTCGTAAGGAAGCAGTAAAGGAAAGCGATTTTTGCTCCGACATACGACTTGATATCGGATGACAGGTCGCGCTTGCGGAGGTAGGCAATGCCGTGCCAGGCAGCGATCACAGCAGCAACCAAGGCAACATAGGCGCAAGGAAGGTGCATGGTTACGAGAC
>CAIYBQ010000334.1 GCA_903924445.1 uncultured Armatimonadota bacterium
GGTGCGTGGGCTCTCGATGTAACGGATGGCTCATCGGATGTCATCATCAGCAAGTGTAAATTTGTCGACCTTGGTGCTGGTGGCATCAAGGTGGGTGAAACCAGTTACCGCGCGGATGCAAACAAGCAAACCCATGCCGTAACGATTCAAGACACACTGATTGCGCACGGCGGGCGCATCCACCCGGCGGCGGTTGGCATTTGGCTTGGGCACGCGCATCATAATGTGATCGACCATAACGACATCACCGACTTCTACTACACGGCGATCTCGCCGGGCTGGAGCTGGGGCTATGAGCCTAGTGGTGCGCATCACAACGAGATTTCGTGGAACCGTATCACCAATATTGGACAATCAGTGCTCAGTGACATGGGCGGCATTTATACGCTTGGCGTGAGTCCGGGGACGGTTTTACATCACAACTGGATCTCCGACATTCAGAGTGTTGACTATGGTGGCTGGGGCATTTACTTCGATGAAGGCTCGACGGGGATTGTTGCCGAGAACAATATCGCTGTGCGGACCACGAGTGCGCCTTTTCATCAGCACTATGGCAAGGAGAATGTCGTACGTAACAATATTCTTGGCTTTGGTATAGAGGCCCAGCTGATGCGAACGCGGCCAGAGGCACATTTGAGCTTTACGATTGAGCGAAATGTGGTGATTTGGTCGGATGGCCCACTGCTTGGATCAAACTGGTCGGGTGAGCCGGGTAAGAACTTTATCGTAGGCAAGAATATCTATTGGAACACAAAGGGCATCGCGCCAAAGCTTGCTCCTGGCGACACAGGTAGCATTATTGCGGATCCTGCTTTCAGGAATGTTGCGAAGGATGACTTCCGGGTTGATGTTAGCTCGCCGGTAAGCAAAGTCGGGTTTGTGCCGTTTACACTCGATGCTGCAGGCCGCCGAAATGAAAAGCGCTATACAGCTGCCATCCGAAGGGCGTGGCCAAGCAGTCGCGAAAAGTAGTCTGTAATGATGCCCGCGAACATCCTGAAACCGCACTAATCGAATCGGTTTGAAATTATTCCAGTACTTTCATTCATCTTTAATCCTTTGTTGCTAGGGTGATAAGTATGAAAAAGGTACTTGTCTTCACCCTTTTGGCGATGTCGGTTCCGATTACGTTGCTCGCATCCCGCGCGGGAAAGCCGGATGCAAAAGCGGATACGGTCGCAGATATCTTCAAGCCCTTTGCACCAAGTGTAAAGACACGGGCATCGGAGACCCACTTTTTCGTCGAGTCGGATGGCATGCCGGACCACAGGCTGATGGTTGGTATCACAGCCTGGCAGCAACAGGTCCCGATTCCGCAGCGCTACACTGGCGCGAATGCCTGGCAGTTTCCGCTGACACCAATTGTGGCGGAGAATCCCTTGTCAGCCAAAGACCACTTCTTTCGCGGGGCGATTGCGATAGCTGCGAATGGCGTGCCTATTTTCAATCCCATCAAGAACGATGGCCGGACGGATACCTTTCTGGCTGGCGAGCTGGATGAATTTGGCGGGCACTCGGGCCAAGCGGATGACTACCATTACCATATTGCGCCCCTGCACTTACAGGACAAGATTGGCAAAGGTAGGGCTCTAGGTTATGCCCTCGATGGCTATCCGCTTTACGGTTTGACGGATGCTGATGGCTCGACGCCAAAGGATTTGGATAAGTTTAACGGTCATAGTCGTGGCTCCATTGGCTACCATTACCATGCGACCAAAGGCTATCCCTACATTAATGGTGGATTCCATGGGCAAGTCACTGAGCTGGGTGGACAGGTCGACCCACAGCCGCGCGCGATGGGAGTGCGACCAGCGACGCCTCCGCTACGCGGAGCCAAAATAACGGGATTTACACGACCGAAACCCGGCGCCTACTCACTCACCTATACCGTTAGCGGTGAGACACGCCGCGTAGATTACGCCGTCGAGTCGGATGGCAGCTGGCTCTTCAATTACATTGATGGTCAGGGGAATGGCGTAAAGGAGTACTTCCAGCCTCAACGTGATCCAGGGCAAGGCGGCGGTGGTCGCCGTGGCCAAGGTGGTGGTGGAGGTCGCCAAGGCGGCGGACAAGGTGGTGGCGGTCTACGCGGTCAGGGTGGGCAAGGTGGCCCAGGTGGTGGTGGTGGACAACAAGGACGTGCTAGAGAGCGGGACCAGCGCGGTCAGGGGGAGCCAGGTCAAAATGGCCGGACTCCCCAGACTGACCAGACAACCAGGGCAGTTTCTGAGCCCGATGCTCCTGAAAGCAAGCTGAAACTAACAAGCCCTGTGGTTAGCACCGATGGAACCCTGGCGGCAAAGTTTACATGTGATGGCTTGGGGATTTCTCCTCCGATTACTTGGACGAACGCACCGGAAGGAACGAAGGGCTATGCGGTGGTGATGCATCACAATCCTCCCGATGGCAGCACTCACGTTTACTGGGTCCTCGCAGGTCTCGATGCAAGTATGACCAAGCTTCCCGAGAACGCAATGGGAATTGGGCAGGCGGGAGCCAATACCGTCAACCGTAACCTGGGATATGCCCCACCCTGTTCGAAGGGTCCCGGACGTAAATCGTATTACATTACGCTCTATGCACTAAAGGAAGTGTGGAAACCAAAGGATGGCGAGCGTCTGACCCGGGAAAGTTTGCTGACAGGAATCCGGGGAATCGTGCTCGGAAAATCTGTATTGGAAGTCGGCTACGCACGCCCTGAAGGGGCCGGAGAAAAGAAGCCATGAAGCGACATCGAATCTTTACAGGAATCGTCATTGGGGCAGTTTTGATGCTCTCAGCTGGCGTCTACAGCCGAACATCCCAGCAGCAACGCGGTGCTCAAGCTGGTGTCGTCAA
>CAIYBQ010000335.1 GCA_903924445.1 uncultured Armatimonadota bacterium
CCCGGAGAAGCTGATTCGGCGAGCGGCGGCGATTGTGGCTGCCAAATCAGATGCAACCCGCCACGCAAGTGTGGCTGCGGTGGACGTGGCTGAGCGGCGGCATGTGCGGAAGCCGCGCGGAGCGAAGCCGGGGATGGCGGTGTATTCGCAGTGCCGGACCATCGATGTCGCGCCTGATCTTGGGCACTAACAGAGCAGTTAAGCTGCTAACAGGCAATCTAAGAGTGTCCCACCTGACATCTGACCTTTGGTAGGATGCGCTATGAACCGTGGATGTCCACTTGAACAGATCGTCACCCGGGGCGTGGAGCTTGGCGCGTATCTAGGAGCAACATTGGTGGTGATGCAGGGCCAGCGCGTCATCGCGGATATTGCCGTTGGAACCGTTGATGGCGCACGCCGCGTATCACCTAATACCCTCTACGATTTAGCAAGCCTGACAAAGCCTCTCGCAACGGCCTCGGTTGTTTCCGAGCTTTTGCGTAGTGGCGATATTCTCCTTTCGCAGACCGTGGGAGAGATTCTTGGCTCGGATGCCGGCCGGCTCAAATCGCGTACCATCCACCAGCTGCTCACACATACAAGTGGCTTGTTGCCTCATATCCCGTGCTATGACTATGGGCTGGGTCTCGATGCCGGGGTTGATGCGATTGTCCGCTCGGATAGCGAGCCAGCCGGGACGATTTACCGCTATTCCTGTCTTGGCTATATTGTTTTGGCGAAGATCATCAAGGTCATCACGGGACAGTCTGTAGATGTTGCTGCACGCGCGCGGTGCTGGGATCCGCTCGGGTTGGCTTCGTTAACATTTGCTCAGAGTGGCGTTGTTGCCCCGACGCGTTCACTCGAGGGCCCGGAGGGTCATCCGGTGGAGCTCATTGGCATCGTCCATGATGGAAATGCGCGTGGGATTGCCGCGGGTGGAAGCGGGGATGTGAGTGGGAATGCGGGATGTTTCGGGACGGCCCGGGATGTTGCGGCATTTGGATGTGCGGTGCTCTCGGGTGAGTGGCTCGGGATGCCGTTATCGAAGCGCTGGCTCACGGATCAAAGTCAGCCGCCGGGGCACAGTCTGGCGCTGTTTGCAGGGGCGAACCCGCTGGTTCCTAAGGGCGAACTGTTTGGCGATGGTGCAGTCGGGCACAGTGGGTACACCGGGACTGCGATGTTGTTGGTTCCTGAAGTGGACACGGTTATCGCGCTTTGCACCAATGCGGTTTATGCGGACAAGGATGCATTTCTCATTCACCGGAAACGGATTATGAATGTCATCGCAGGGAACTTGAATTAGGCTTGATAGCAGGGGGGCGATACTGGGTTTCTCAGATATTGATGCATGGTCGACGGATTGCACGATATACAAGCGGTTGTGATGGCGTGCTCTAGCTGTGCGCGTGGTGTTTGTGTTCGGTGGAATGTTTAGGATTGATGGATTCATCCATCGTGTTTTGATGTAAATCGACCGATAACGTCGGTGGGGTATTTGTAATGGGAAGATTGACACTGGAAACTTTCCGCGAGGCAGTCGCGGTTCAAGGATGGAAGCTGACTCCGCAGCGCATCGCGATTGTTGAGTATGTGGCCAATTCGTTACATCACCCAACCGCTGAAGACATTTGTATCCATGTCAATGAGCGCTTCCCGATGACATCCCGTGCAACGGTCTACAACACCCTCCACCTGCTGCGTGACTACGGCTTGCTCCAAGAAATCAATGAAGCAGGCGTGATCCGCTTCGACCCTAATATCCGGGATCACCATCACTTCATCTGCACCGGTTGTGGCTCTGTCCGAGACATCCCGCAAGAGCTGGTCAACATCGTTTTCTCGACGGAAGCGACCGATTTCCAAGCGGATGACATCGAAGTCGTCGTCCGCGGACGCTGTGTTGTCTGCAAAAGCCTTGGGAATGTTTTCGTTGCGACAAGCTAGTCC